>JAGDCE010000148.1 GCA_017958705.1 Clostridia bacterium | reverse complement strand
TTTGAGATCGAACTGCTGCGATATAGTGTTTTTGCACAGCGCCACTTATTTTACGTCCGATATGGTCGTACCGATACACCGGGCGGTAAAAGCTCCCTGTATCGTTCTCAATCTCCAGCCGTCGCCGCAGATCGACTACGACAGGACCGACACCGGGGAATGGCTTGCAAACTGCGGCGCGTGCCCTGTGCCGGAGGCGTCAAACGCGTTCGAACGCGCCGGCATACCTTTCCGCTGCGTGAACGGACTTCTCGGGCTTGATGAAACTCCCGCGGGCGCCATGTCGGACGAGAAGACCGACAAAAGAGAAGAGGCTCTGTGCGCGTGGCGGCAGATAGGGGAATGGTGCCGCGCGGCGTTCGTAAAAAAGAACCTTGAAAACGCGAATTTCGGCTATCTCGGCGGAAATTATTCCGGTATGCTCGATCTTTACAGCGATTTCACGATGCTCACTTCACAGGCGGGCATACACGTTGACATACTTGAAATGTGCGATCTTGCCGCGTGCCTTGATAAAGTCACCGATGAGGAAACAGGAAACAAGCTTAAAGAAATATATGAGATGTTTGAGATAACGGGCGCCGATTCAGCCGACAGCCGCGTAAGACAGCCGGAAAAAAGCGAGCTTTTGTGGTCCGCGAAAATCGCCGCCGCACAGAAAAGACTTGTCACGGAAAAAAAGATCGACGCCCTTTCGTATTACTATCATTCGACGGACGGAAATCCGTACGAGGATATACAAAGCGGGTTTATAGTCGGTCATTCGCTGTTGACGGCGTCGGGTGTGCCGTGCGCGGGAGAAGCTGATATAAAAACGGCTCTCGCCATGAAAATATGCGATCTGCTCGGCGCGGGCGGCAGCTTTTCAGAAATTGTCGTCACCGATTATAACGAGGGCACGATACTCATCGGGCACGACGGACCGTTCCATATCAGAATTGCCGACGGCAGACCGCTTTTGCGCGGTATGGGCGTTTATCACGGCAAAAAGGGAACAGGCATATCCGTTGAGGCAAAAGTCAAACGCGGTCCGGTAACGCTGTTCGGCGTCACGCAGACGCGCGACGGACGGCTGAAATGGATAATAAGCGAAGCCGAGGCGACGGGCGCGCCGATTATGAAGATCGGAAACACGCAGACGCACGTGAAATTCGACTGCGATCCCGATACTTACATGGACAGATGGTTTGCAGAGGCGCCGACGCACCATTGCGCCATGGCTGTCGGACACGTGGCGTCCGTCATCGAAAAGCTCGGTAAGCTTATGGATATAAAAACAGTAAGAGTTTGATAAAAAGGAGGAAAGATGAGATTAAAAGCGACAACACAGTATCACGGAACACCGATCAGCAGAAAGCTGACGTCGAATTTTATAGAGCTTTCCTTCGGGTTCCAGGAATCCGGGCTCGGCGCGGAAATGTTTTTCAACCGCAGCTTCGAGCCTACGGTCCCGTACCGCACGATACATAAAATGTGTTCATACATGTTATCAGAGGATGAAAATCCCGGTTCATCATATGAGCCGGACTGGAGACGGCTCGAATGGTATCATTCCGGCTACGAGCACAACGCGTGGTTCGCGTTCCCGGGCGCCGTGGGATATCAGCCCGTTTACGACGATGCGGCGTTCATAATCAACGATTCGCCGTCCGCCGACGTTCATATAGAACAGATAAAGGACGGCTGCCACGGCGAATACGCGATGCGCGTCGTCAATAACGGAAAAGAGCCCGGCGGGCTCGCCCAGGACGGCAAATATTGTATAGCCGGAGTTGAATACAGGTTCAGCGGCAAAATCAGAAAAGTGTCCGGCAAGGGCAGCATTTGCGCTGCATTTTATAAAGAAGGAGCGACCGCCGATCCGGTGTGCGTAAAAGAAATACCCGACGTCGGGTCACGTTATGAGAAAGTGAAAACCTCGCTTTCCGTAAAGGAAGACGGGAGATATACTTTCGTCCTTCTCATACCGTCCGGGTCGGAATATGTATGCGACGACTTTTCGCTCATGCCGGGCGACGCCGTTCACGGATTCAGAAAAAGCGCTGTGGAAGCCGGCAGATTCATCTCCCCTAAGGTCATGCGCTGGCCGGGCGGCTGTTTCGGTTCATTCTATAACTGGCGCGATGGGGTCGGCAGAAAGCGCAGACCGGGATATTCATATTTCTGGGGCGGCTTTCAGTATAACGACGTCGGCACGGACGAGCTTGCGTCGTACGCGGAGGATATCGGCGGTGAATCGATGATCTGCATCAATATGTATCATCCTTTCAAACGGTATTTTGATTACGTGCCCCGGGAATCGCTTGACGGCGAT
Organism: Clostridia bacterium; assembly: GCA_017958705.1. Classification (GTDB taxonomy): domain Bacteria; phylum Bacillota; class Clostridia; order Oscillospirales; family CAG-272; genus UBA1248. The sequence goes on along the minus strand of JAGDCE010000148.1, from coordinate 1,295 downwards.
CCGAACGACAAAACGCTTTACGCCTCGCCGCACGGTCATGATCTGCCGCAATTCGCGGATATAAAGCAGGGCGCGCTCGACGCCGCGGCGTGGGTCGAATACTGTAACGGAGATCTTACCACCGAGGGCGGCAGACAAAGGGCGGAAAACGGCAGAGAAAAACCGTATAACGTCAGATACTGGGAGATGGATAACGAGGTCTTCAGATGGTATAAGGCTGAGGAATACGCGAACGCCGTCGTTCTGTATTCAAATGAGATGAAAGCGGTAGATCCGTCGATAAAGATCGGTATGGAGTCGTACGCGTACACTTACGACGAGCTTAAGAAGATGACGGAGATCGCCGGCGGACACATAGACTTCTTTGCGGACAGGGGCATCGACGAGTCCGAGCTTGAGAGCAAGCTCGCGATCATAAAAGAATACAACGAAAAGCACGGAACGAATATAAAATATTGCAATACCGAATGGGTGCCGATGAACGGCGCGGATCTTTATAACTTCATACCGAAATCGGAAAGGATGAAAAGCAGATGCATCATCTTCAACAAATGGTCCTACGCGCTTGAAACCGCTGAAAACCTGATGACGTGGCAAAGACACGGAGAGGACGTTGATTTCGTCTGTTTCAGCGCGTACGCCGACAACCATTCCCAGGCGGTGCTCGAGACGCCGAAGGAGGGCGTGTATGTAAATCCGTCGGGACTGATCCTGCACAAATTCGCAAACACAAAAGCGCACAGGACGCTTATCATAGAGGACTATCATCCGAAAAGAAAGGATCCCGTGCAGATCCAGCTTTCAATGAATGAGCCGGGCGACGCGCTCGTACTGAACGTACTTAACAAATCGGAGGACGCAGAGGGGCTCGAGCTCGATCTGTCCGCGTTTCCGGTATCGGACGGGGAATACAGCGGATCTATTATGTATGCCGACAGTCTTACGGCGACGAATATGCCGGGGCAAGAACAGATACGCGAATATGAAGATAAAGTATCTGTTGAAGATAAAACGTTAAAAACAACGATCGGAAAACTGTCTTTTGCGGAATACGTGATACCGCTGCCGTAACGGCGGGAAGCTGAAGAAAAGGAGATAACGAAATGAAAAAACTGCATGTGCTCAATCCGCTTTTCTGGCAGAGGATGGACGGGCACGCGGCGATCCGTGAGGAAATGGAGCGCATGAAAGAGGTCGGGATCAACGATTTTATCGTCGAGCCGCGTCCTCATCCGGATTATCTCGGACCCGGCTGGTGGGACGATCTTTCGTTCATAATCAGATCGGCGGAAGAG
>JAGDCE010000147.1 GCA_017958705.1 Clostridia bacterium | reverse complement strand
GTACAGCAGGTTTATTATAACAAAACCGATCACGTTCCAGAGACATTCGTATAAAAACGTCGGATGTACGAAGCCGTTCGGGTCGATCTGAACGCCGAGCGATTCGATTTCGGCTTTGTTTTTCGTCAGGTATTCGACGGTACCCTGAAGATTGCCGGAGCCCGTCGCCTGTACGACGTACGATCTCATGCCCCACGGCAGAGAGGTGTTGCTGCCGAACGCCTCCTGGTTGAAATAGTTGCCCCAACGGCCGATCGCCTGCCCGATCATCACGGACGGCGCGATCGCGTCAAGGACCCGAAGGAATTTGATCTTCTTTATAAGCGACACGACGAGGATCGTCAAAACCCCCGCGATTATGCCGCCGTATATCGCGAGTCCGCCTTCCCATACCGCGATTACGTCGATGAAGGACTTGTACTGATGAGTCTGAAGCGTCGTCAGAACGTAGTACGCACGCGCGCCGATTATGCCGAATATCACGACGAATATCGCGTAATCGTACATATCGTCGGTCTTGATGCCGAGCTTCTTTGCGCGCCAGAACGCATAGATCGCCGACAGGATTATGCCTATCGTTATAACTATGCCATACCAGTATATCGGTTTGCCGAATACGGTGAACGCCACGGGCGAGAATTCGAAAGCCGCGTTCTCAAACCCTTTGAATGTTACGTGATACATTTTTATCCTCCTTGAATGGTTCGACCACGGCGAACGCACAGCGGTCTTTATCGTAAAGCTCGCGCAGACAGCGCAGAGCCGTAAGGCTGTCGGTGCCGGATATAAGATCCGGATATTTGAGCATATCGTCTTTCAGCTGACAGAACGAGAGCAGGGAATAAGCGACGGAGCTGCTGCTCTGCATCGAGTAGATGAAACTGGCGTAAAAAACCTTTTTCATCCGCTCGAACTCCACGTCGTCGATCCCGTCGGACAGCGCTTTTTCTATCGTTTCGATTATGCGCCGTTTCACCGCGAAAGGCCGCTTGCTCTCGCCCGTGATCGAAAGATACGCGTTGTTTTCGGTGTAGTAGTAACCGGCGTCCGTGTCGCCGGAGATAAGCCCTTTTTCATAGCAGTCGCAGTAAAATTCCGAACTCGCCCCGAAAAGCATGCTGCACAGTATCGACAGCGCCGCGCTGCGCCGCCGCATGTCGGTCTGCGATCCCGGCGGCAGGTCCTTGATGCCGAATGAAAACAGAGGCTCGGCGACATCCATATTTATGCGGCTGAGCTTGCGGTACGCTTTTACCGGCTCCGGCGGGCGTATTTTGGCGACCCGGCGCGGTGCCGGCTCCGGTATCTGCCCGTCCATGACGGCGGCGACCTTTTCCGGATCGATCCCGCCGCTTATCACAAGCGACATGTTCTGCGGTGAATAAAACGCGCTGTGGCAGAAATACAGCATGTCCGCCGTGATCTTCTTTATCGAGTCCGTCGTGCCTCCGACGTCGTATCTTATGCCGTCGTTTTTGTAAAGGCACTTCATCAGCTCGTAATATATGCGGCTGTCGGGGTTGTCCTCGTACATGTTAAGCTCTTCTTCAATGATGCCGCGCTCCTTTTCGACCGACGAGGCGGTGAAATGCGGCGTGTGCACGAAGTGGAGCAGAACGGATAACGAATCGCAGAAGACGTCGACGGGACAGCTGAACGTGAACGACGTAGCCGTGTGAGAAGTGAAGGCGTTTGAATCCGCACCGAGCTGCGAGAAGAGCCGGAAAGCGTCTCCGCCGTCCTCAGTCTCGAACAGCTTGTGCTCGAGAAAGTGCGCAATGCCCGCGGGCGTCTCGTGTACGGCGCCGTCAACGCTGAATTTCGTGTCCGCGCCGCCGAAATCCGCGGTGTATATCGCACACGCCGTCGTATAACCGTTCGGCGCTATGTATACACTCACGCCGCTTTTGTGGCGGAAAGAGAAGTATTTTTCGCCCGACTGACTGTGAACGTGCTCGGTGATCTCATATTTCATCCTGCGCGCCTCCTTTCATCAGGTATACCGTGTCCGGCGTGACTGCGCACGCCGCCTCGGCAACGTCGTCGGAGGTGAGCGGTTCAAGCACCGATATGTAATCCTGAATGCTTATCGGCTTTACGCCGTGCAAAGATCTGCTCAGATACCAGGAGAGCAGGCGCGACGGCGAATCGGTGATCGAAAGCAGGTCGTTTTTGAGCGCAAGCTTGCATATCCGCAATTCTTCCTCGCTTACTCCGGAGCGGAGCAGTGTGAGCTGACGGATTATCTCGGTCTCGGCTTTTTTCGCGTTTCTGCCGTCGATCCCGGCGTATATGATGTATTTTTTCAGATCCGTCATCGGTGCCGCCGAAATAAAATAGCACAGCGACAGTCGCTCGCGCACGTTCGTGAACAGGCGCGAAGTCGGGTTCTGGAACAGTATCTCGTTGAAAAGTGCCCGCTGAGCCTCCCTTCCGTCGTCGCTCGAGCAGTCAAGATCACAGCCTACGCAGATCACGTCCTGCCTGACCGGGCTCGTTTCCGTCACCCGGCGCAGTCTTTTCGGCGGCGCGGTGTATTCGGTGCCGGTGATGAAGCCGTCCGGCCTGTCGCCGAGCCGCTCCGCCGCCTTTTGCGCGAATTCCGTCACGCGGTCCGCCCCGTCGGACAGTACCGCGGTTATGCGCACCGGCGCGTTTTTGAGCATTTTTTTATAAAATCCGTAAAGTCCTTCGGGCGTCAGCGCGTCCGCGTCCTCGACGAATCCGAGACGCGGCGAAAAGTCCGGCTCGCGCCTCATCAGATCGCACATGCATTTTTTGACAGCGTAGCTGCTTCTCGAGTTTTTCGCGGCGTTTATCGCGTCCTTGAGCTGTTCGCGCTCGCCCTCGAATACCTCGGGCGAAAAGCCGCTGTCCGTGACGGACGGCGAGAATATTACGTTTTCGAGCACGGACAGCGCACCGCCGGAAATGTCGGTTCCGTCCGGCGAATATCTGTTGTCGAGCGAGCAGACGGAGAACGTCGCGGCGTGGCTGAGTCCGCGCCGCACCGTGTCGGTCGTGAGCTGTGCGTCGTAAAGATCGTCGAGCGCGCGGTTGAGCAGCTGCAGGCTCGGATATGCGGAACAGCTCCGCGAAAGCACTCCGGTGAGCAGCGCCGAGCCTGACGCAGCCGCCCTGTCGTTACCCGTCAGAAACGTCACGCTGACGGTGTTCGTCTTGAATTTGCGGTCACGGATCAGAGTGAGATCGACGCCGCTTTTCAGTTTTGTACTACTGTATTGCAAAAATGATTTACCGTACCTTTTTCATTATGACCGTCGGCTGTAAGAAATATTTAACGCGCTTCGTGATGAAGTCGGCGTCGACGGCTTTCGTCTTCCTGTCGGCGAGCACGAGCTTGCCGAGGAACGATCTGTCCATCAGTTTATATATGAAATCGTATCCGGGCGCTTCCTCCCATTTAACGCTTACTCCGTCGTTGACCGGGTGGATCGTGATATATCTTATATTCGGAAGCTCCGTGAAGCAGACGCTTATCCTCAGCCCGCCGTCGTCCGTCGCGTACGCGTACGACGACGTCAGGATCTGCTCGCGGTCGTAGCGGACGCAGTCGGGCACCTCGTGCCCTATGCCGAATTTCAGCGTGTGCTCTGTCTTCCCCTCGAGCGTCGTCAGGACGCCTTCATCGCCGTCGATCCTGATCGTGAACCGCTTCAGTCCTTCCGCAAAGCAGTTGTGCACCGCCTGGAAAAGCTCCGGCATGATCGAAAGACCCGCGCCGTCGCTCTCCTGCACCTCGTATACGCCGTTTATATCGGGGACTTTGTTGCCGGAATTTCTGTATTTGTACGCGTCGCTGTTGTGCATCACGTACCCGGGCTCCGCGGCTCTGAGCGCCGCGAGCTTTTCCGGCGAGGGCGCCATGTGCGCGCGCGGACGGTACGGCGTGCCGAAATACCGCTCGACTATCGTGTACAGCGCGCTGTTCTGGAAGGTCTCGTCTATGCCCGCCGTCGTCGCTATCATGATGTTCGTGCGCGGAAAAACGATGAGGTTCTGCCCGAACATTCCGTTGAACAGAAACGTGCTGCGGTCCTGTTTGCACCAGACCTGATAACCGTAGTCGTATATGCCGGACTCGTCGGGCGTGCCGATCTGCTTTTTAGTCGACTCGCGTATCCATTTTTCAGAGATCAGCCGTCTGCCCTCCCATACGCCGCCGTTGAGGTAGAGAAGCCCGATCTTTAAAATGTCGTCCGGGTAGTAATATACGCCCCAGCCGCCCTTTTCGTATCCCTTCGGGCATTTCTCCCAGTATATCTCCTTTATGCCGAGCGGCTCGAATATCCGCTCGCGCAAAAGCTCCGTCATGCTTTTACCGGCGATTTTGTTCACGATCACGGAGAGAATGTAGGTGTTCATGCTGTTGTATTCGAACGACGTTCCCGGCTTGAATTTCACGCCGGATTCAAGATAAGCCCTGACCCAGTCCGTATCCGTGACCGCGCCTAATTCGTTGAAGAAAACGCCGGTCTGCATCGTCAGCAGATGATGGATCGTCGTGTTCTTGTGGTTTATCCTCGCCGCCGGCGGGATGTTGTCCTTCAGCACGTCGAGCAGTCTGTCGTCGGGCGAGATGAGCCCGTCGTCGTACAGCAGACCGACGGCAAGTCCGGTAAGCGATTTCGCGAGGGAATAGGATACGTGCCAGACGTCGGTCGAATACGGATAAAAATGAGCGCGCGAGATGATATGACCGTTTCTTGCGATGATCACGGTCTGCATCTTTATCGAGTCCTCGCGGCTCAGTCTTTCGTAAAACCTCTGTATGCGTTCGCTGTCGATTCCCTGTTCTTCGGGAGAACAGCAGGGAAGCGTCGTTATCTTTGCGCACGGAAAAGGAGGCCGCCTGACCTCTTCTTTTACGAAGCTTTCAACACTGCCGTTCCTGCCGAACCACGCCGAAAAAAGCTGAACCGAGTTTTTTGAAAACGCAAGATCCATCGTATCCCTCCGCTGTCTTTTTCTCTATTATATAATATCTTTTCCTTATTTTCGTGTATTCAGCGTAAATTTTCGAAAAAAAACGACTGACAAAATCAAAAAACCGCCTTGCGGCGGTTTTTTGATTTGATTTGCGTCAGATTATCTGACTTTCTTTGCTACGACTACGCCGGCAAGAGCTATGCAGGCAACAGCCGCGATAGCGATGACGGAAGCGTCAGCAGTTCCCGGGTTGGTGGGAGTGGGATCGGAAGGCTGCGTGGGCGTGGGATCGTCAGCCTTTGCGACGTACTGTCCGCCGAGGGAGAATTCGATAAAGTCATAAACGTTACCGTCTTCGCCTTTGGCAACGGCAGTGATGAGGATCGGCTCAGCAGAATTGTTGACCGGAACTACGATCTCGAATCTGGCATCGCCGCCTGCAGCCTTGACCGGATCTTCAGCGTCTCTCGTGAAGCCGTCGTCAAATACAGGGCTGCCTTCGTTGATCTTGTATCCCCACTGAGCTACGGTGCCGTCTTTCAGGCCTGCCCAGCCGCGGATCGTGAAGGTCTCGATGTCAGCGGCAGACGCCGGATAGTTGGCTGCGAGTACCTGATGAGCGGAACCGTCATTACCCCAGCCGAGATCCATGTGAGAAACACCGTTTACGTAGATGGTGTCCCAGGAAATGTTAAGCGTTTCTCTGTCGAACCATACAGTAGTGGTGTCATCGGGATTGTGGATCGCCGATGCGGTGAGGCAAAGAGCAGCCGTCATGACGACTACGATTGCAATAGCAAGAATTTTCTTCATGGTATACCTCCTGTTTAATAATTCATGCTGACTTATTATAACACCTCAAGGCAAAAAAGTCAATACTTTTTTATTTTTTTACTCAATTTTTTTTAATCTATATTATATTAGATAAAATGGAGCCGGTCAATCAAAAAACCGCCTCGCGGCGGTTTTTTGATTTGGTTTGCGGATGATTATCTGACTTTCTTTGCTACGACTACGCCGGCAAGAGCTATGCAGGCAACAGCCGCGATAGCGATGACGGAAGCGTCAGCAGTACCGGGGTTGGTCTGCTGTTCACCGTCATTGTTGTTGACCTCGGTGGCAAACGTTACGAAGCCGTTGCCGCTGTCTTCGGTGTACAGACCGAACAATACGTGTCCGCGTTCGAACTCGATATATTCCTCGGAAAGCGGATCAGTGCCGTACGCAAAGAATGCGTAGAAGTCGTCGGGCGTGCTGAGTACCATCGTGTACTCGCCGGCGGGCAGGGCCTTGCCTATATCGAACTCAACGTCGGGAACGTCACCGCTGCCTACGGATTCATTGAAAAGCTCGGTCGTGCCGGAGTATACGGACGTTCCGTTGGAGAGCAGTTCGACCGTTACGTTGGCGTGAGGCGTGGCCCAGATCTTCGGGAACAGGATCTTGCTGAACTTAACGTCAGTCTTGAATCTGATCGTTGCGGTCTGCGGGGAATCGTGGCCGACTCTCGTGCTGTCGTGGAACGGATCGTCAACGTAGCCTTCGCCGGCATGGTTCCATACGTAACGGGGTTCAGCGGCGGGCTGAGCGGGTTCGGGATCTTCGGCGTTAACGCCGGTGCCGACCTTAAGGTTGTAATCCTTTGTTTCGGTCGAGTCATCAGCAAAGATAGCTTTGACGGTCAGCTTGTACGTGCCGTCCTTCAGCTGGTCAATGCCGATGAGTTCGAG
>JAGDCE010000146.1 GCA_017958705.1 Clostridia bacterium | reverse complement strand
TTCGGTCCGTTCGAAAACGATAACATAAAATCGTGCGGCGAAACGGTTTGCATTGAAGAAATAAACGGAAAATACTACGCATATATCAAAATTTAGGAGGTCAAAATGAATTACAGAGAACATCTTGAAAAGAACGGAGGAGTGCTCCGCTTCGATCCCATATTCATCCCGAGGCAGTTCGGCGACGCGGGCAGAAGGCTCCGCATCCACCCGGACGATTATTACGCCTACGGCGTCAAGCGCGGTTCGGTCAAGGAGAGATGGTTTTCCTCCGTCATCGCCGCGAACAACGGTCCGCTCGCAGAGCCGGACGAGGGCATGAGCCGCGTCAACACCGGAGCAGACAGAAGCGAACGCGTATATTTCAAGGATTTTGTCGACTCGCTCGGCGCCGATCTTATCGGCAAAAAGCTTTACGACAAATACGGCACCTGGCCCATGTATTCAAAATTCTACGACTACACGGGACCTCTGTTCTTCCACCTCCATCTCGATTTTGAATCGGCGGCGCGCGTCGGAAGGATAGGAAAGCCGGAGGCGTATTATTATCCGCCGCAGTACAACAACTACCCGGGCAAATTCCCGCACACGTATTTCGGATTCGATCCGGATACGACGAAGGAACAGGTCAGGGAAAGACTTCTTAAATATGAAAGCGGCGACAACAGGATAACCGAGCTTTCCCGCGCGTTCCGCATAGAGCTCGGAACGGGCTGGTATACGCCGCCCGGAGTCCTGCACGCACCGGGATCATATCTGACGTATGAGCCGCAGTGGAACTCGGACGTCAACTCGGTCTACGAGAACATCACCGACGGCGAGATATACGATTATAAATTCTTATGTGAAAACTGCCCCGAAGATAAAATGCGCGATATAGATTACATCATGTCGCTCATGGACTGGGATGCGAACGTCGATCCGCATTACAAGAAAACATATTTCAGACCGCCCGTGGTGCTTGAAGAAAACGGGGATTACGTGCAGAAACAGGTGGCGTACGGCAACGATTACATAGCCGCGCGTGAGCTGACGGTATTCCCGGGCAAAACGGTCACGGTAAAAGACGGCTTCGCATACGGTCTGATCATCACTCAGGGTTTCGGCAAGCTCGGCTCATACGACTGCTCGACCGCGTGCATGCTGAGAGTCGGCGGCGTCTCGCAGGACGAATTCTTCGTATCCGAAAAGACGGCGACCGAGGGGCTGACGATAACGAACGGAAGCGACAGCGAGCCGCTCGTCATGCTCAAGCATTATCCCGCGTATTCCGATCCCGCGGCGATCGTTATGGGAAAATGAGAGGGCGCGAATCGGAGCTTCCGATCACTCTCGATCTTCAGGACGAGAGAGCCTGCGCGTTCGGTCACAGCATTGTTTTCATGCGGCAGGCTTACCCGAACGCGGCGCTGATGACGTACGACGACGAAGTACACAGAGGCGCTGAACAACTGCTTTTGTGCAAGCTTGTTTTCGGTGCGGGCGATCCAGTAAAGATACTTGACTATGAGTCGTGCGATGAAAAAACGACCGCCGACAACGTAAGAGGCGGTTTGTTGAGCCGCGCCGTCTGCGGCAACGGCAACGTAACCGTCGGCATCTATCCTCTGATACTGCCGGAGAAAAAACAGACGCGCGGAGGCGCCGCCGTGGTTATAAAGAGCGAAAAGCCCGGTATTTTCGTCCGTTTCGGATGCGGAAATATTGCGTTCATGCACTTCTCCCCGAACGAGCACATGAGGGGTGAGAAGATCGACTGCGAGCACGGCTCGGCTTCGCTTGAAAACGGCGCGGTAAAGATAACGCGTGAAGAGCGCCGCATCGTGACGTACGCGAAAGG
>JAGDCE010000145.1 GCA_017958705.1 Clostridia bacterium | reverse complement strand
ATAAGTGCTTTTTTCATTTTGCAGTCTCCTTTTTGATGAACAGTGATTTGATGCATATGAATTTCTTTTTCGTCAGACGGACGACGCCTTTAGATGCCGCGACACAGCCGATCGCAAGAAATATCGAAAATCCGACGAACATAACGGCGACGCCGAGTACGGCTATACCGTGCGGTATGAAGCCTTTAATAAAAAGCACCACGGCCGCGGCGATCCCCGCCAGAGCGACGGCGGCGAACGATACCATGACGGCCCAGAGCGATATGAGCAGCGCCCAAAGTACTATGTAAAGCGACAGAACTACGGAGAACGCCGCGACGATAAGCGAAAACCACAGCGGGAAACCGAGGATTATAAGTACTATCTCCCACGCCCGAAGCTCGCGTTTCGGCTTGACTTTTTCCTTGACGAGCTTTGTCAGCGGAACCTCGGAAAGCGTCTGCGCGACGATCTCGTCGATCGGGCCGACGCCGCCGACTGCTTCCTCTTCGGTAAGCCCCTCTTCCATGCGGTCGTCTATCATCTCGCCGTAAAACGACACGCGTTCTTCGATATCATCCTGCGGAATGCCGGACAGAGCGGCGCGCAGATTATTAAGAAATTCAGTTTTATTCATGCTGATCCTCCATTATTACGAACCGGTAAACCGATATGACCTCTTTCCATTCCTCTTTGAATTCCGCGATGCGCCTGACGCCCGCGTCGGTTATGTGATAGTATTTCCGAAGCCTGCCGTCGTGCTCCGCGGAGCGGACGGTCAGCATCGACGCCGCCTCAAGACGTTTGAGAATGGTATAAAGCGTTGATTCGGATAATTCGATATACGGATTGAGATCTTTTATGATCTTGTAGCCGTATGAATCCCCGTTTTTAATTGCCGCGAGAACGCATACGTCCAACAGACCGCGTTTCAGTTGTATATCCATACGATACCTCCTCTCGTGTAATACATCATATCACGAAGTATTCGTCTTGTCAAGAGCTTTTTCAGCATTTCTTTCAAAAATTTCGCGGCACACAAAGCAGAGAACACGCGGCCGCACCGTATTTTTGCCGTCATTCGTATAATAATATTCGTCTGCGGGGTTGCAAACGGAGAAAAAGTATGATATAATAAATAAAACAACATGGTTTTCCGGTCATCCGGGAGCGCGGGACGACGGCCCGCCTCCGGGGCCTGTACGACTATATGGCAGAATACGCCGTCAGAATCCATGTTCAAAGGAGAACGAGATGAAGAAAATATTAGCCGTGGTCCTTGTCATGCTTTCGGTAATATACGCGTGTTCCTGCGCCGGGCAGGAAACCCCGGCGGGCACGGACACAGTGGACGTATCGCAGGAAACCGAGGAGATACCGGCGGCGGAAACGGAAGACCCCGGATACGTCCCCGATTTTCCGGATGAGAAGTTCACCGGAGAATTCAACATCCTGTGCGAGGGCAGCTTCTGGAGTCCCGCGGAGTCGCTTTATTACGAGACCGCGTCCGACGACGCGGTGTTCGACGCCGTATGGATGCGAGTGACGCAGATCAAGGAGCAGTTCGGCATGGATATCATCGTCACGCCGAGCAATGATACGACGACTACGCTGAGAAACAGCGTTAAAGCGGGCGACGCGGCGTACGACGCCGTAATCACGCGTATGCCGCTCATCGCGACGAGCGCCAGCAACGGCGATCTGATGGACTTGAAGCAGGCGGAAGGGCTCGACCTGACGAAGAAATACTGGGATCAGAGCGCAAGCGAAGCGTTTTCTGTCGGCGATAAAGTGTTCTGCACCGCGGGCGATATCATCATAACAGACGACGAAGTCACCTGGATCATGATGTTCAATAAAAAGCTCGCAAAGAATTACGACCTCGAAGACCTTTACACCGTCGTCAAGGAAGGCCGCTGGACGTTCGACTATTTTTACAGCGTCATGAAGGAGACCGGCGCGTCGAAGGATAACGGAGACGGCAAATGGGATTATCAGGATTCATACGCGCTGTCGACGCACAGAGATATGGCGTACGGTTTCTTTTACGCCGCCGGACTTACGTTCATAACGAAGGACGTCGACAATCTGCCGGTGCTAAACGTCGCGGAAAACGAGAAGGTCCAGCAGGTGCTCGAATATTCGCTGAAGGTCATGCGCGAAGACAACCTCACGCTCGACGCGCATAAATGGACGAGCGTGCACCCGCAGGCGACGGAACTTACGTATGCGGCGTTCACGGAGGACAGGGCGCTGTTCTACGGAGAAGTGCTTTATTACGTATCGCCGCTGCGTACGATGGACACCGATTTCGGAATACTTCCGATGCCTAAATACGATGAGAAGCAGAAGGATTACATATCGTTCGTCAATCCCGCCGCGTCGCTCGTCGGCATACCGGTTTATCAGAAATCAAAAGAAAACGCGAAAAGAAGCGGAACGATCCTCGAAGCGATGGCGTATTACGGATATAAATATCTGACGCCGGCTTATATTGAAAAACAGATCAAGGGAAAATCCACGCGCGACGTGGAGTCGATCGAGATGATCGATATCATAATGAAAAACCGCTCCTACGACCTCGAACTCATACACGACTGGGGCAGTCTGGCATCGTCCTACAGCGACCTTGTTTTCAATAACAAAAATACGTTCTCCTCAATGTATAAGAAATGCTCGTCCGCCGCGGAAAAGAAAATAAAAAGCTATCTGAAAACGATAGAAAAGAATATGAAATGATCTCATAAAACGCCGAAAATCCCCGTCCTCCGACGGGGATTTATTTTTGCTGATTTGTTCAAGTTGGTTTAATGATGAAATCTACACGATGCACGTTAAGATGTCGGACGGCATGCCGTCACTTATATGAAATCGTATTATTAAAAGTCAAAGTTTACAGTATTAAAACCTCGCCGCGGGCGTCAGCTTTCCGATAAGCTTCACCATACGGGGATCGGTTTCAAATTGTTTGTACCGCTCGCCTTTAAGGGATTTCAGAAGCAGGCTTGAGTCGTTCTCGGTATGATCCTTGACCGCGCTTACAGAAGAGTATTCGATCCTGTTCACGATGAAGAAAGTATATCTTCCGTTGCCTTTCATAGTATCGAATTGGATTGCGTGCTCCGCGGATTTATAAAGGCACTCGAACGTCTTCGATCCGTCGTTCAGTTTCAACCAGTTTATCCGCCGTTTCCGTATAAATCTCCGCCTTTTGCCTGCCGTTTCTGACGCGGTTTGCAAAAAAAATCCGTTTGCGGGGTTGAAAACGGACGTATCATATGTTATAATATAAAGAAAAGCGAATAATTAAACCCGACGATATTTCGATACGCGGCATGGTGCGTTTATAAATTCGGACTTAAATGAATTTCACACAGAGAAAAGAGTGACGGAAATGAAAAAGATAAGTGCAATGGTGGTAGGATGCGGAGACAGAGCGACGGTATATGCGACGGAAGGGTGTAAAAACCTTAAGAATATGAAGATCACCGCATGCGTCGATCCCGATATCAGCAAGCTTGAGATGATGAAACGGGAATTCGGCGTACCCGCGGATAACTGCTTTGCATCGGTCGAAGAAGCCGCCGCGCGCGGAAAGATATGCGACTGCGTGATAAACGGAACGATGGACCGGCTGCACGTTTCGACGACTCTGCCGCTGCTTGAACTGGGCTACGACGTGCTTCTCGAGAAGCCGGTCTGCAACAACGAAAAAGATCTGCTTGCGTTAAGGGACGCGGCGGAGAAGAACGGCTGCCGCCTGTTCATCTGTCACGTTCTGCGTTATTCGCCGTTTTACAGGAAGATAAAAGAGGTCATACTGTCCGGTGAGATAGGAAATATAGTGCATATCAACACGTATGAACACGTCGGAGTGTTTCTTACCTCGGTATCTTTCGTCCGGGGAAAGTGGAGCAAACAGAGCGAATGCGGATCGTCGCTTCTTCTCGCAAAATGCTGTCACGACATCGATCTGATCTGCTGGCTCAATAACGATACCACACCGGATACCGTATACAGCGACGGCGGCAGAAACTTTCTTATCCCGGAAAACGCGCCGGAAGGCTCCGGTACCCGCTGTCTCGTCGACTGCCCGGCAAAGATCAGGGAAAAGTGCATTTTCGACGCAAAACCGATGTATCTTGACAACTGCCTGCTCCCGTGGTACCCGTGGCAGTGCACCGGCAGGGATTACAGAGAGATCACTGACGAAGAAAAAGAAAGTTCGCTTAAAACGTACAATCCGCACGGGCTGTGCGCATATAAATGCGGCGGCGATATCGCCGATCATCAGACGGTATCGGTAAGATTCAAAAACGGCTCTTACGCCACGCACAGCGTGACGCTTTCGTCGTTCCGTGACGGCAGAGATATTTTCATAGCCGGAACGGAGGGCGAGATAGACGGACGCCTCGACGACGGCAAGATCACGGTGCGCCATTACGACAGAAAAACGTCCTGGTACAACAGCCGCGTAATAGACGTCAACGAAGACGAAGAGACCGCGGGTCAGCACTACGGCGGCGACAGAGGACTCGTAAAAGACTTTGTCAACACAGTCGCGGGCGGCAGGACGTCGATATCCGCCACAACGATAAACGATTCCGTAAACGGTCACATTCTCGTTTTCCGCGCCGACGAATCCATGAAAAAAGGCGTGCCGGTAAAGTTTGACAAAAGCGGGGACTGAAACCGCGTATTTGTCCCGCGTCAGTCCGAAACACAGAAAAATCCCCGTCCTCCGACGGGGATTTTTTATAATACTTAATCTCTGTACCGCGTGTCAGCACGGATTTCATCACGAAGTGATTTACCCGTCCATAAGGACGTATCCGGATCAAAGCGGATAACGTAAAGACGCAAAAACCCGGGTGAAGGGAATTATCATCTTGTCTTTTTGAACTGCGGGCCGTAGTTTTTGCAGGCGCGGAAATCGGCGCCCTCCGGTTCCATGCCGAACGCGTTCCACGCGGCGGGGCGGAATATCTTTTCCTCCGGCACGTTGTGCATTGCTACGGGTATGCGGAGCATCGAGCAGAGCGTTATCAGGTCCGCGCCTATGTGGCCATAGCTTATCGCACCGTGGTTCGCGCCCCAGTTGTTCATAACGTCGTACGCCGTTCTGAACGGTCCTTTTCCGGTCACGCGCGGCGTGAACCACGTGCACGGCCACGTGTAGTCCGTTCTTTTCCAGAGTATGTCGTTGACCTCCTCGGGCAGACGCACCGTCCAGCCCTCGGCGATCTGGAGCATCGGACCGAGACCGTCAACGAGGTTCAGCCTTATCATCGTCACCGGCATTTCGGCTCTGGTGACGAAGCGCGACGAATATCCGCCGCCGCGGAAATATCCGAGATCCGCGGGGTTCCACGTCGTGGCGGCGAGTATCTTTTCGCAATCCCGATCCGTCATGTCGTACCACTTCTTCATACCGGGTGCGCCGTTTTCATCCGTCACCTCTCCGCATGCGTCAAGACACGCCGCGCCGGAGT
>JAGDCE010000144.1 GCA_017958705.1 Clostridia bacterium | reverse complement strand
GTTTATCTCATTACCGGAGTCAATTCAGCCGCCGCAAGTACGGCAGCTTGGGAAGTTGGCGAAATAGCAGAATAATCTGTTCATAACAAAAAAAGCATCTCTGATTTCGGAGATGCTTTTTGCTTTGATTTTTTAAATCGCGATCAGAAAGAGAAGTCGAAGCGGTAGTCCTGCCAGTTGGCGAGGGAGTATCTGCCCTCGCCGTCCTTTTCAAGGACTTTTTCCGCAGCAAGCTCATCCATCAGCGAGCGGGAGTATTCCGCTCCGATGAGATCGGCTTCGTAGAACGACGTGTGAACCCACAGCCGTTCACGGTGATAGCGCTGGTCGACGATCAGATGATCAACGAAACGGCGCTTGTGTATGTATCTGACCGACGGGCTTCTGTCCGGGGCAGTCAAACCGTTCTCGCGGCAGAACGCGCCGGTGCGGTCGAACGCCGCGCTCGCCTCACGCTGTCCCCACAGGCCGATGACGCAGTTGTATTCGGGTACGTTGCAGTCGAGCGAATCGACTTTCCTCTGCAGTTCATCTTTTCCGGCGCCTGCACGTTTCATTTCCGTAAGCTCGCTGAAATCGCGGTCGAATTGCGTGTACTGTCTGATCTGATACAGATGCGGCAGGATCAGTTTGTAAAGCTGACGGCGCGTGATCGGAAACGGTATGCCGTCGTCCGGCTCAGGCTCGCTTATAAGCGCTTCGAGCGCCTTGATAGCCTCGCCTGCGCGGTTGAGTATTTTCGTATGATCGTAGTTTTTCAATATGTAGCCGGGCTCGCTCCACCAGTAACTGTCCCAGCTGTCACCGCTTCTCGCGTCGCGTATCAGCTCGACGATCGACGTGAGCCGGTCTTCGTTTTCTTTGTTTCCGCCGGTTATCGTGCGTACGGACTCGCGCAGAAGCCTGTCGGGGTCGTCGTCGGGATCAGCGAGCAGATGACCCGCGGCGTAAAGTGAGAAATAATTGAGGATGTGATAAGAGTCGATCTCGCTCCAATACTGCGGCACCATCACATGGTCCGCCTGCTCGCGCGTTTTGTTGAAAACGTCTTTAACAACGCGGCAATTGACCGTCATATAAGGCAGCTGGTCGATCTCTATATCGCTTGTGTACCATCCCCACGAGCCGAGTCCGCAGCCGAGCTTTTTAACACCCTCGCGGAAAGCGGCACGCTTTCCGGGTTGACGCCATACCGGCAGAAACGGCAGCTCCATCAGCATGACGTCCTTCATCCCGGCGTCGACGAGCGCCTGCGGATAATAATCCGGGCTGCCCCAGGTGTCTACCGCGATCTTCACGTCGGGATTTTTCGCTCTGAATTTCGACGCGAGCAGTTTCACGAAGTAAACGATGCTCTCCATGTCAGTCAGGTTGCCGGGATCGAAGAAGTGAGCGATAACGCGGTCGGCGTAAGGCGCCAGATCGGCGTATATGTCGTAATATCTGTTGAATACGCTCAGAACGCGCGGATCCTCGCACGCCGGCTTTGACGGATCGGCATTGCGGTAAACCGCGTCGGGATCGGTCCAGCCGTGGCCGGAGAATTCCGCCGCCCAGCACCAGACGGTGAATTTAAGTCCGATGCCGTGGCAGGCGTCAGCCAGTACCTTGAATTTGTCGTGAACGGTCTCCCAGGAGCCGCTCGCGCGCCAGGCGGTGCACATGTCCATGACCTGTATGCCTGTGAATCCGCACGCCTTGATCATCTCCGCGTAATTGCGGACCTGACG
>JAGDCE010000143.1 GCA_017958705.1 Clostridia bacterium | reverse complement strand
GAGGAATTCGACGCGATCGGCATTTCCGACTGCGATTTCGAGTTCATGAAGACCGTCACGGCGGACGAGATATACGAATATTTAAGCTATCTTCGCTTCGAGCGCGGGATCAGCCCGAGATCGGCGCAGCGGAAGCTCTCCGCAGTGAAATCGCTGTACAAATTCGCGACGGTCACGGGCAAGGTGCAGAACAACCCGGCGCGCGACATCGACCATTCCGCGTCGAAAAAGACGCTGCCGAAATACATGACGTTGAACGAAAGCGAAGACCTGCTCAACTCCGTCAACGACGAAAAGGATTCGAAGACGAAGCTGCGCGACTACGCGATAATCCTGACGTTTTTAAACACCGGTATGCGTCTTTCCGAGCTCGTGTCGATAAACATGGAGGATTTCGACCGCGACATGACGAGCCTCATCGTCACCGGCAAACGGAGCAAACAGCGCACGATCTATATAAATGACGCGGTGAGGGATGCGATACTCGACTACCGCGACTCGCTGACAAAAGAACAGCGCGAGGTGACCGACGCGAAGAACAAGAGCCGCCACCCGGTGTTTCTGTCGAACAGAAACAGCCGCATATCGAACAAGACGGTGCAGTGGCTCGTGCACAAGCACCTCGTAAACGCCGGACTCGGCTACAAACAGCTGTCTACCCACAAGCTGCGCCACACGGCGGCGACGCTGATGTACCGCGAGGGCGGCGTGGACGTCCGCGTGCTTCAGGACATCCTCGGCCATGAACAGCTGAACACCACGCAGATCTACACGCACGTCGCCTCCTCCGACATGGAAAAGGCGGTGCACAAGAACCCGCTCGCGAATTTCAAGCCGGACGGCGGCGACGACGAATGATTTCAGCCCGCCGTCACGGAGTTTTCACATTGGCGTGTTAAAGTGAATAAAAAGG
Organism: Clostridia bacterium; assembly: GCA_017958705.1. Taxonomy (GTDB): domain Bacteria; phylum Bacillota; class Clostridia; order Oscillospirales; family CAG-272; genus UBA1248. Next base: position 2,691 of record JAGDCE010000143.1, on the reverse strand, counting down.
AGATACGGATATGGAAAAGATACTGATAGTCGACGACGAGCAGAAGATCCGTGAGATAATAAAGAAATACGCTGAGTTCGAGGGATACCGCACCGACGAGGCGGCGGACGGCATGGACGCCGTGAACAAAGCGCGCAAAAACAGCTACGACGTCATAATAATGGACATAATGATGCCGGATCTCGACGGGTTTTCCGCGGTGAAGGAAATACGCAAAACAAAGAACACGCCGGTGATAATGCTTTCGGCGCGCGGCGAGGAATACGACCGCATACACGGCTTCGAGGTCGGCGCGGACGATTACGTCGTCAAGCCGTTCTCGCCGAAAGAGCTGATGATGCGCGTCGGCGCGCTGATCAAACGCTCGAAGGCGGGCGGCGGCGACGAGCACGAAATACTCAAATTCGGCGGGCTGACGGTCGATTTCACGGGGCGCTTCGTCTACGTAGACGGCGTCGCCGCGGAGATGACGCCGAAGGAATACGATCTGCTCTTCTACCTCGTACGCAACCGCGGCATAGCGCTGAGCCGCGAGCGGCTTATAACCGAGGTCTGGGGCTACGACTTCTTCGGCGACGACCGTACGCTCGATTCGCATATAAAGCTTCTGCGCAAGAGCCTCGGCGAATACAGCAGATACGTCGTGACGCTGCGCGGGCTCGGATACAGATTTGACGGGCAGGCGGATCAATGAAAAAAGAGAAAAAACGCACGCCCGGGCTGCGTACCAAGCTTATCGCGATAACGGCGCTGTTCACCGCGCTGATACTCGCGGTGATCTGGCTGCTTTTCGTCGTGTTCCTCGACGATTTCTACCGTCAGACGAAGCGCAGCGAGCTGATGTCGACGGCGAAGGACGTGGAGGCGCGGATAACGCTCGATTCGCAGTCGCTTGCAGACTACATCGCCGACGTCTGCCGCGACACCGGCGCGAACATACTCGTGCAGAGGCGCACCGGCTCCTCGACCGAGAACATAGGCTTCGTCAATCCGCGCGGGATACTCGCGAACACGTTCGCGGTCTCGGCGCTTATAGAGAACACGCGGCGCGAGGGCGGAACGATAACGTACAAGTTCGACGGCTCCTCCGGCAGCCGCGGCGACGAAAACGACAGTATGCTCTACTCTCATCTGACGGAGCAGAGCGACGGCTACGCCGCCGTTATGATATACGTGCAGCTGACGCCGGTAGACGCCACGCGCACGACGATCACGGGGCTTTTGCTGATCGTATCCGTCGTATTCATACTGATCGCGGTGATAATCGGTCAGATAATGGCGGCGAGGTTGTCGTCTCCTCTGACGAAGCTGAACGAGAACGCGAAGCACATCGGCACGCCCGCGTATGAAAGGCTGACCGGCGGCGCCGGATGCCGCGAAACGGCGGAGCTCGACGAGACGCTGTCGAAGGCTTCGGCGGAGCTGCAGAAGGTCGACGATCTGCGGCGCGAGCTGATAAGCAACGTCAGCCACGATCGGCGCACGCCGCTGACGATGATCTCCGGCTACGGCGAGATGATGCGCGACATACCGGGCGAAAACAACGCCGAAAACATCCAGATAATAATCGACGAGGCGGACCACCTGAACAGGCTCGTGAACGACATGCTCTCGCTGTCAAAGCTCGAGGCGGGCATGGATCACCTGGACGTCACGGAATTCAACGTGACGGCGGCGCTTTCCGCGCTCGTCGGCCGCTATTCGAGCATGCGCGCGGTGCAGGGCTACACGCTCGATTTTAAGGCGGAGCGGGAATACGTGATAAAAGGCGACGAGCTGAAACTGACGCAGGTGTTCTACAACCTGATAAACAACGCGATAAACTATACCGGCCCCTCAAAGCTCGTGCGGATAATACAGAGCGAGGTGACGGAGCGCGGCGCGCGGTATCTGCGGTTCGACGTGATCGACGACGGCGACGGCATACTGCCCGAGAACCTGCCGTATATCTGGGACAGATATTTCAAGGAGAACAGGGCGCACAAACGCGCCGACGTCGGCACCGGCCTCGGCCTCTGCATCGTCAAGCGCATCATGGAGGCGCACGGCGGCGGATACGGCGTGAACAGCGAACCGGGAAAAGGATCGGATTTCTTTATCACTTTACCTCTTGATCAGACTTAATAAAAAGAGCCGCGATGCGGCTCTTTTCGTTTATGCCGGGATTAACCGGCAAACTTACATTATTGATTTTCTTTAAAAAGGGATAACTGTAACGGGCATCCACGGTATATAAAAGTTTCACCGTCACACTCGTTTTGGCTACATACAAAATAATCTGAATACTCCAAAAGGTCAATATCTATTATAAAAGGTTGATCAGTTAGTTCATCAGCCCTTCTTATATTAAACAAAGCTTTTTTACCTTCTTGAAGTGAAAGATCATTTGACCAGTATGATAATGAGTTGGAAATATCTGAAGATTTACAGATCATGCTGGAGCCGATGAGCCTGATCACTTTTTTATCACACTCGCCGAGGACGTTCTGCTCGATCTCAACGTCAAAAGTATATATCGCCCACAGGTTGACGATCGGCTCGCAGTACATGTCAAGCGCATCAACGTTGACCGTTATAGTCTTAAGATTCTTTATCTCACCGTAAACCAATATGGCGTGATTATTCTTACAACTCTCAACGTATTCTTCAGGCGTCATCGGTTTATATGTTAAATTTTTTGGCCAATAACCT
>JAGDCE010000142.1 GCA_017958705.1 Clostridia bacterium | reverse complement strand
GCATCGAATCCTGCGGCATGCTCATCTCCGCAGTCCATAAAGAAGGCGACGAGGAAAAACTGCATCTGCTCCAGGTCGACCCGCACATTCCCGCCGGCGCGAAGCTGTACTGATACCGCAAAGCGCCGGACTGACGTCTTTAAAGAGGTGATCATATGCCGGAAGACAACGATTTTTCATTCGATATTTTCGATATTGACGGCGACGGGAAGCTCGACGCCGCGGAAACTCAGCTTTTGCACGATCATCTCGAGGAGGGCGAGGAAAACTTCGCCCCCGGCCGCCGCGCAGGGACATACGGCAGCTCTTCAGCCCGCCGCGGCAAAGCGGTGAAGGAACCCGAGGTCCCGGAGCACGTCAGCCGCCGGGAGTACGAGGACAAAAAGCTCGAGTTCGTCAAAGACTGCGTCATCGGCATCGTCATACTGATGATCGCCGCGGCGATCGACGGGGTGATCGTCTACGTTTTCGTATCGTCGCTCGACTTCAGCAGCGCAGTCTTCTCCGTTCTGATCCTCGGCGTCGTCGTCGTGGCAGGCGCGATATTCGCCGCCCTCGCCATCGGAACCGTCTCGGCGCTGGCAGACGTCAGATCGACTTTGAAAAAATACGAAAAGGCGTACAAAAGATCATTATCACGCAAAAAGAAGGCTGATAAGGATCAGGAAAAGTAAAAAAATCCCGCATAGGGAAAACGCATAAAGAAGAAACAAACCCACCGTGATATTTTTCTGTCTCAGAAAGTGTCACAGTGGGTTATTCTCTTTCAAATGAATTAAATACGAGCTAAATTGCTCGCATTCGCTCGCAGCTAAATTGAAGCCTGACGGCTTCAGCTAAATTAAATTCGCCTCTTTCAGCTCGCGTCAGCGAATTTAGCTCGCCCAACGGGCGAATTTAGCTGACCGGAGGTCAATTCAGCTCGCCCAACGGGCGAATTTAGCTGCGGTATACCGGCGTGCGGGATCTATATTATGACGCGATCACTGCGCTTTTTTCGACCATTCTTTCAGATAGCTTTTAAGCGCCGCTTTGTCGTCTATAACCGGCTCGAGGCCGTCGATAAAGGCTGATAGATCTTCTTCTCCGAGCGGTTCCGCCGTCTGTAAGACCGCGGTATAATTGACGCCGTGCCAATCGCATATCCTCTTTACGTGTTCGAGAAGATCCTTTTTTTCATTGCTTGCGTCGGTTTGTTCCGGCCGCTCGTAATTGTTCGCTATTAGCGCATACTTCTTGACGAGCGACTTCAGCTCACGCTTCGCGTTCTGTACTGTCGACAGCTCGGCGTAAAACGCCCTCAGATCGGGCAGTTTGAGCGTCCGCGCCGTTTCAAGAACGCTCTCCGTCTGCGATCCGGCGGATATCTGCACGCAGAGATCCGGGATTATGTCAAGCAGCAGTTCGCGCTCCGCCTCGTCGTCTGTATCCGGTACGTCTGTCGTGACCGCAGGCGCGGTTTCATCCTCACGCATACCGTTTACGACGTCGTAAAAGTACAGACAGACAGGGTACTTATCTCCGAATATCCTGCGCGGATATATCCGCACGACCCCGTTGTCCGCCGTCGTCAGTTCCCAGACGAATTCCGAGCGCTCTATCTTCGTTGCGTTCAAATACTTCGCTTCCTCGTTCACGCCGACAAGATCCATCGCCTCGTTTATCTGTCCGGCAAGCTCCGATAGTCCGAGAAGCGAATACAGCTGCTCGTACGTCGCGCCCTCCGGGATCGCGTCGGCGTACCGCTGCTTCATATCGTCGTAAAACCCGGTCTCGCCGTTATCGTCTATTATCCGCCGCACGATATCGGCGAGCGCCGTATCGAGCCTTCGGATATCGTCCGGGCCGGGTCCGTCCGACGCTCTGTTTTCCTCAAGCTTTTTCACCGCCGGCTCGATGATCTTCACGCCCCACGCGGCGGCGCGATTCAGCAGATCGGTGTGCGAGGTTTTCAGATCCGGATCCTGCGAGGTGTAAACGGCATGGCAGATCCCGTTCAGCAGCGCGTCCATTTCTTCCGCCTCGCTCTTCGTCACGGCCGGTTTTTCATACGGGAAATCGGGATCGTTCGCGGCGATCCCGTTCGACGGCCCGGTATCAACCCCGGCGGATATGCCGCCGCGCTCGCTGACGTAGCGGATGCCGAGATACATCCCGAAAAACAGCGCGACGACGGCCGCCCCGGACAGTATCTTCAAGGCGATCCTGCCGCCGCCCGAGCGCCGCGCCGGTTCCAGCGTCGTCCGCGGCGAATCGCATACGACAGAGCGCTCGAGGCTCTTGAACCTTTTTTCCGTTATCTCTTCTATATACGCGTAATCTTTTTCGTCGTATTTCATTCGATCCCCTCCTGCTTTTTCAGCTTGTCAAGTCCTCTGTAATACTCGGATTTGACGGCGGCAAGCGGTCTGTGCGTCAACTCCGCTATCTCGGGCAGCGTGTAGCCGTAAAGGAACTTCATTATGAAAATATCCCTGCACCGCCCGCCGAGCCCGGCGGACGAGAGCATATCGAAAAAAGCGGCGTTTCCCTCCGCTCCGCCGTCGTCGGCGAAGCAGTCGTAAAGCTCGTCGATATCTTCGTAATAACGCGTACGGGAACGCAGGCGTTTCGCCTCGTTTACCGTGATCTTCAGCATCCACGCGTCGAATTTGCCTGTCTGTTCAAATCCTTCGTATTTTTTCAGGGCGCGCAGGGTCGCGTTTGAGACCGCGTCCTCGGCGTCTTCCCTGTTTCCGGTGACAGACAGCGCGGCTATGAAAAGTCTTTTGCGGCACGTCTGCAGCCTTGACGAAAATTCCTGTTGTGTCACCGTATTCCTCCGTTTGTAAACGCTTACGTAATATATAACCCTGCAAGAGGCGCAAAAAGTCTCACGATTTTCTGATTTTTTTATTATATCACGAATAATCCGGTTTTTCAACCCGCGGCGCGGTTTTTTTGCGCAAAACACAGTTCGGAAACAAAAAACACCGGCGGGCAAAACAATAACGCTTGAAAAGTTCATATTTATGTGATATGATATTGGTTTGATATCGAATGCTTTTCGATACCGGAAAAAAACGGCAGAACTCTGCCTTATTTATATACAAGGAGGAAAACATATGAATATCGCTTATATGCATCCGGCTGACCAGCTCGTAATGTTCATGCAGCGCATATACGACAAGGGCCTCACCACCACCTCCGGCGGCAACCTGTCCATTCAGGACAAGGACGGCAACATCTGGATCACGCCCGCGTCGGTAGACAAGGGAACGCTTACGAGAAACGATATAATCTGCGTCAAGCCCGACGGCCAGGTCATAGGCAACCACAAGCCGTCAAGCGAGCTTCCTTTCCATGAATCGGTCTACAAAAGACGTCCGGACATCCATGCGGTCCTTCACGCGCATCCCCCGGCACTCGTCGCTTTCTCGATAGCGCGCAAGCTCCCCGATCTCGATCTCATCCCCACGGTCCGCAAGACCTGCAGCCGTATATCCATAGCAAAATACGCGGTCCCCGGATCCGAGCAGCTCGGCGCCAACATCGGCGAGGAGTTCTCAAAGGGCTTTGACATAGTACTGCTCGAAAATCACGGCGTATGTATCGGCGCCGCCGACATGTTCGCCGCGTTCATGATGTTCGAGACGATAGATTATTCCGCGAACCTCGAGATCTACGCTTCAAAGCTCGGCGGAGTCAAACATCTCTCGCCCGAGGCGATAAACATCTCCGAAACGCGTTTCCACCTGCTCATGGACGATTTCGTGCCGAACAGCCACTCGTCCGAGGAGCTCGAGGCGCGCCGCGAGATGATCAAGCTCATCCGCCGTTCCTACAAGCAGGGACTGTTCACGGCGACTCACGGAACGTACTCCGTCCGTCTGTCCGACGGAAGCTTCATAATCACCCCGTTCGGCCGCGACCGCGCGTATCTTGAGCCCGAAGACCTCGTCCGCATCAAAGGCGGTATGAAGGAACAGGGCAAGATCCCGTCCCGCGCCGTGCAGGCACACGACCTGATCTACCGTGAGAACGCGGACATCAACGCCATACTTCTGGCGCATCCGCCGCACGCCATGGCTTTCGCCGTGACCGACGCCGTTTTCGATCCGCGCACGATACCGGAAAGCTACATCCTGCTGCGCGACATCGAAAAACTGCCGTTCTCCACGATCTATTCCGACGCTCTCGGCGTGGCGCATTCCTTCGCGCCGAACCGCCCCGCGCTGATCTTCCAGAACGACTGCGTCATAGTGACCGGCTCTACGCTGCTTCAGGCGTTCGACCGCATGGAAGTGCTTGAATCGACCGCTCATTCCATACTCAACTCGACCTCGATCGGAGATATCGTCCACATCTCAAAAAGCGAAATATCCGACCTGAAGAAAGCGTTCAACCTCGTCGACTGATATTAAATCCCGCCCCGCTCATAACGGGGCGGTTTTGTAAAACGAGAAAGGAACTCAAAATGTCTTCTTTTGATATACTAATGGAGATGTTCTTTATGTTCGGCGTCCCGGCGCTTGCCGTCGCGTATTTCGCCGTGAGCCTGATCCTTTTCATAATATCCGGCGTAAAGCTTAAGAACGGAGCGACCGGCGGTCTCGCCTCGCGCCGCTCGGCGCTTAAAGTGCATCTTATCATCTCCTCTGTAATCCTCGGCGTTACGGCCGTTATCGCTGCGGTCCTTATCGCGATGCTTTATATCGCGGTCGCGCATATGTGACGGTGATCCATGAGCAAAAAAGCATTCATAAGGATCATACTGGCGGTCGTCATCGTTTGTGCGGTCCTGACGGTCGCGCACGCAATTTACGCGATGTACGCGTATGAGCACAGCTCCATAATCTACTTTATTTCAAAGGAGATATGGTGATGCAGAAGAGGAAAACCGCGCTGCGGATCGCGGCGATCGCCGCGGTCGTCGCGCTTTTCGCGTCGTACAACGCGGGGTTATACGTGCTCGTCACGCGCCGCTGCGGCAACAATTACAGCGCGGGATCGAATCCGAAGATGGTCGACGTCGGTAAATACCTGCCGTTTGAGGACGGCTCGGAGCTTGCCCGGGTCGAGACGGACGTGAAGCTCGGCGGCGATCTGCCCGTGCTCGACGGCGCGGCGGCGCTCGTACCGGTGTACGCGTCGTTTATCAACGCGATATATCCGGAGGGCTGCGTGACGTACGACGGCGGCGTCTTCTCCGACGACAACCACTACGGCGAAAACTTCGCCGCCGACAGCGCCATGCAGTACAAAAACACCGTCAGAGGCTATAAGGCCGTCGTCGACGGCGACACGGACGTCTTTTTCTGCACCAAGCCGTCGGCGGAACAGCAGAAATACGCGGATGAACAGGGCGTTGAGCTTGAATTCGTCCCGATCGGGCTTGAAGCGTTCGTCTTCTTCGTAAACGCAAATAATCCCGTCGACGATCTCAGCTGCGAGCAGATCCGCGGCATTTACGCGGGAGAATACTCAAAGTGGTCCGAGGTTGGCGGCGCCGACAGATATATAAATCCGATGACGCGGCTCGCCGGCAGCGGAAGCCAGACGGCGATGGAAGCCTTTATGAAGGATAAAGCCATTGCGGACAAACGGCTTACCTCATATTTCGGAGCGGCGATAGGTTACTCGTTCCGGTATTATATGACCGGAATGGTCGGTAACAGCGGGGTGAAAATGATATCTCTGAACGGCGTTTATCCGAGCGAGGAGAACATCAGGTCCGGGCAATACCCGGTGATAACGACGTTCTACGCGATATACAGAAAAGACAACGGAAATGAAAACGTGAAAACGCTTATCGACTTCATCCTGTCGCCCGAAGGGCAGCGGCTGATAAACGAAAGCGGATACGTCGGAATAAACGGCTGAAAAATCCGGAGCAAGCGGCGCGCTTCGTAAAGAAGTGCGCCGCAATTCAATTTGCCCCGGTTACACCGCAAATCCGCGATCGGTATTTTCAAAACCGGCGCCGGTTTCAGGGTTTTATATGTTGACAAATCACGGCTTTTGTGATATCGTAGAGCCGGGAAAACAATAACGCACACCGGAGGCAAACAATGAAACCATACGTCATCGACCACGACCTGCACATACATTCGCAGCTTTCGCTCTGCTCCTCGGATCCCGGTCAGACGACCGGCAGGATACTTGAATACGCAATAAACAACGGATTGTCGACGGTCTGTCTGACCGACCATTTCTGGGATCCGTCCGTGCCCGGCGCTTCCGGCTGGTACGCGGCGCAGGATCTTGATCATATAAAAGAGGCTCTGCCGCTGCCGCAGGCGGAAAACGTCCGCTTCCTGTTCGGATGCGAGACGGAAATGGACAAGTATTTCACGATAGGCATAAGCGACAAGACGGTCGATATGCTCGATTTCATCATCGTTCCGACGACGCATCTTCACATGGACGGCTACACTCTCGACGCGAGCGTCGGCTACGACGGGGACGGGATAAAGCGCCGCCGCGAGCTGTATATCGAACGGTTCGCGCGTCTGCTTTCCGCGGATCTGCCGTTTCATAAGATCGGTCTGGCGCATCTTACGTGTTCGCTTGCGTGTCATCACGCGGAAAGAGGGATCCTGAGACTGCTTGAAGGGATCTCCGATCAGACGTTTTCCGAACTGTTTTCGTCAGCCGCGAAAAAGGGTCTCGGCATAGAGCTGAATTTTGACGCTTTTGAATACGAAGGCGCGGACAAAGAGACGGTTTACCGTCCGTACAGGATCGCGAAGGAGTGCGGCTGTAAATTCTATCTCGGAAGCGACGCCCACCATCCGGGCGAATTCGAGCGTGCCGTCGACAATTTCAGGGAGATAGTAAAAACGCTCGGACTTTGTGAAGAAGACAAATTCAGACTCGGAACGCGATGATGCAGAAATCAACGAGCCGCCGTATACGGGATACGGCGGCTCGTTTGCCTCATATTATCGCTGTGTTCTTCGGACTTTTCAGACTCCGATCTTTATAACCACTTGTACGTCTTTGCCGACGGCCATCTGAAATTCAAGGCCGTCTTTTTTTCTGCCGACGATCCCGCCGTAATGAACGGGTACGGCGATTTCAGGCTTTATCGTATTTATGAGCTTCGCCGCCTGTCCGGGATCCATCGTGTACGTTCCGCCGACGGGGACGAGAGCTATGTCACATTTCACGGACACGGCTTCTTCCGTCGCGTCGGTATCTCCGGCGACGTATATGCGTTTTCCTTCGGTTTTTATGATATATCCGACCCAGCCGGCGCTCTTCGGGTGAAACGGCTTGCCGATATTATACGCCGGCACCGTTTCAAACTCAAGACCGTCGATATCGTACGATCCTCCGGGCGCCACGGTTTCGATCTTTTTGACGTACTTCTCCGCCGCCTCGGCTTTGCCGCGCATATTTTCGGGAACGATGAGGACGGTGTTTTTGCCAGCCGTGCGCTCGATATCCCTGACCGAAAAATGATCGTGGTGATCGTGCGTTATCAGTATAAAATCAGCGCTGTTTGTCGCCTCGTCGGTCTGAAACGGATCGATATGTATTTCTCTGCCCTCGGAAATTATCCTTACGTGATTCTGTTTGTAAACGTGTATCCTGTTTATCATGACCTTCATCCTTTCCGCACACGGCTTGTATTAGAGCCGGTTTCAACTGTATTGTAAGCGTAACGATATGATTTGTCAAGCGCAAATCACAATAACGACCGGCGCCGTCGACGACTGTTTTCAAAAGCCCCGACAGATCGTGATCACCGACCGGCTGTATCATAACGGTACGCGCTTTTCCGTTTCCGTATTCGCGAAGCGCCGTTTGTTTCAGCCGCCGGACAGAGTCCAGCCGTTATCGCCGTGATATATCATCAGCTTTGTCATACCGCCGTCGATGCAGATGTTTTCTCCGGTGATAAACCCGGCTTTTCCGGAACAGAGGAACAGCACGGCGTTCGCGATATCAAGCGGGTCGCCGACTCTGCCGGCGGGCTGCTGATACGCATCAGGACCGTCGTATTTGCGATACGCGGTGTCGATCCAGCCGGGAGAGATCGAATTGACTCTTACTCTGCCCGCAAAGCTGACCGCAAGCGCGTGAGTGAGCGCCGCGATACCGCCCTTTGCCGCCGTGTAGCTTTCCGTCTGAGGCTGACTCATCCGGTCACGCGAGGATGAAATATTGATTATCGAGCCGCCGTCGCTGAAATACGGCGCAAACAGCTTTGACAGATAACACGGAGCCGTCACGCCTACCGCGAGAGCACGGGAAAAATCCTCGTAGGAGCATTCGTCGATACCTTTCATCAGCGGAGGCGCGTTATTTATGAGAAAATATATGTGACCGTGCTTGGCGACGACGCTTTCCGCAAACGCCTCAAGCACTGATCTGTCTCCGATATCGCCGACAAAATGATCCCCGGGCGCGCTGTCGATGATCTCGACGAGCGCTCCTTCCGATCTGAACTGTGCGGCGGCACATTTGCCTATTCCGTTCGCGCCTCCGGTTATGACGGCGACCTTGTTCTGAAAATCACGATCCTGCGTCATCCTCTGCGATCCCTCCGAATTCCGCTATTCATAAAACCGTTTTCGCGGCGTCAACCCTTCAGACTGTCGTCAAACGCTTTGACGATATTGCTGATCTTCTTCTGCGTCTGTTTCGTATAGCTCTTAAGCTTTGACGCGACGCCGTTTTCCGATTTCTGCCTCAGCAGGTCGCGGACGTACGATCCGACGCCTTCCCACATATTGACGTACGCCATATCGAACACGCGGTGTCTGACTATTATATCTATCATATCCGCTGATTCGGCGTCGCGCGTCATCTTGCGCTTCAGATACGTTTCGGACAGCGCCGGGGTCACGACGTTATACGCTTCGCTCGCGAGCGCCTCGATTATGATCGACACGAATTCGCGGTTTTCTGCCTTCACCGACGCGGGAACGCATATCATGCTTATCGCGCCGTTCACGAACGACTGATAATTCTGCTGCGCCTCGTCAAATTTCGGCTCGGGCAAGATCCCGTAATCGTTATCCATATCGCGCATGAACTGCGCGGAGTGATCGAGGTTCGCGTCGTAGAACATCGCGCGGCCGTCGACGAAGATCTTTATGACGTTAAGCTCGTACGCTTCCTCCGTCTCGAAATTCGCTTTGTTCGTTATTATCGCCTCGTAGATCTTTGCATAGATCGCCGTGTCGCGCTCGACCTGCGGTTCGAAGTACGGAACGTCGTCCTCATCCTTTGTGATAAGCATTCCGCCCGCGGCGTAATAGAACGAATACGGAACGTTCAAGAAATACGAGGTCAGACCGAAGATATCGGCGTCGCTGTCGCGGCTGATCTTGCCGTCTCCGTCCATATCCTGCGATATGTCCTTCGTATATTCAATAAGCCTGTCAAACGTCCATTTTCCCTCGCGGACGAGGCGGTAAGGATATTCAAGGTCGTTTTTGTCAAACATGCTTTTATTGAAATACAGGCACGACGTCATGCTGAAGCTCGTCGGGCTTATATCGCCGTTGAGCATCATCAGGTTGTTGCGTATCGAGAACCCGTTCCCGATATCGGCGTCCCACCACGGCTTCGTAATGTCCACGTACGGCAGTTTTTCAAACGGCAGGACGTAATTGTTCTGTGCGAGAGATGCGCCGTTTACCATGTGTGCGAAGCACAGATCGTATTCGTCGGAGCCGGACTTCACCGCTCTGCTCACTCTGTTGGTTACCGCCGCGTAGCTGTCGACCGTCACGTCGAGTTTTATCTTGAAGCGATCCTCAACGTTGAGATTTCGCGTGAGCACGGCGTCGTGCAGCGTATCGGTCGTCATGTGATCTTCGGTGAAGACGTCTTTCGCGGAGACCTCGGACGTGATTATCCTGAACGTCCTTCCGCCGAAATCCGTCTCCGGCAGCCCGTCGGGCAGCGACGTATCCTCCGGCGCCGCCGTCACAGTCGACTCTTCCTCGCCTGTCGTTTCGGGCGCCGGCAACCCGCTCCCCGCGCATCCGGCGGCGAACGCCGCGGATACCGTGATCAGCAGTGCAAAAAGCAGGCAAAACGCTCTTTTCATTTTCTCATCTCCCTTGTTCATTTCATTCCGTAAACACTTTGCGGGCGCGGTGTGCCCGTCAGTTCTTTTATACTATAATCCGCGCGCTTTGTCAAGCGGTTTGATAAAAGCGGCGGACGTCAGACGCCGAGTCGCCGGTCCGTGTACTTTTTGACTTTCTTTTCCTCATACCGTATGAAGACGGCGAAGCACACGAGATGCGCCGCGGCGGTCAGAGCCCACGAGATCGGATACGACATATAAAGCGTCTGCAGCGACCTGTCGGCCGCGAATACCGTGAATATCCAGAACACACGGAACGCGCAGGCTCCGACGAGCGAAACGATCATCGAGACGGTCGAATGGCCGATCCCGCGCACCGAATACGACAGCGTATCCATTATGCCGCACAGCAAATACGTCGACGCGATTATATAAAGCCTCAGCTGACCGAAGTGGACCACTTCCGGATTCGGCGTTTCCGCGTTTATGTAGAATCCGAGGAACGTGCCGGAAAAGCATATCGCCAGTGTACTGAGCACCGCGCCGATCCCGGCGGCGAGCAGCGCGCACTGAACGACTGTTTTTTTGATGCGGTCAAATTTTCCGGCGCCGTAATTCTGCGATGAGAACGACATAGCCGCCTGCGCCGCCGAGTTCATCGCGGTGTAGATGAAGCCCTCGATATTCTGCGCCGCCGTGTTGCCGTCCATAATGACGGAGCCGAACGAGTTGACGGACGACTGGATGAGCACGTTCGATATAGAGAACACCGAGCCCTGTATGCCGGACGGCAGTCCGACCTTTATTATCATCAGAAGCTCTTTTTTGCTTATTTTCAGCGTTTTGCGGCTGATCCTGCTCGCCGTGTCGGTACGGCAGAGGTGTATCAGCACCATCGCCGCGGAAAGCGCCTGTGACACTATCGTCGCGATCGCGACGCCGGCGACTCCGAGATCGAAGACGATGACGAGCACGAGGTTGAGCGCGACGTTCACGACACCGGATACGGCGAGGTATATCAGCGGGCGGCGCGTATCGCCGCAGCCGCGCAGTATCGCCGAGCAGAAGTTGTACACCATATTGCCGGGTATGCCGATGAAGTAGATCTTCATATACAGCACCGACCTGTCTATCACGTCGCCCGGCGTTCCCATCGCAAGAAGCATCGGACGCGCGAGGAAAAACCCGATCAGCGAAAGCGTCACTCCGCCGATCAGCGAGAGCAGAAAAGCCGTGTTCGACGTCCTGCTGACGCCCTCGCGGTCGCCCTGTCCGTAATATCTCGCCGCGACGACGCAGCCGCCGACCGACAGTCCTATGAACAGATTGACTATGAAATTTATAAGCGCGCTCGTTGCGCCGACGGCTCCGAGCGAACCGGGATCGGCGAACTTGCCGACGACGATCATATCCGCGGCGTTGTAAAAAAGCTGCAGCATGCCCGCGAGCACGACGGGCACGGTGAATTTTACGATCTTGGGAAAAAGGCTCCCCCGCGTCATGTCTATCTCAAAATTCTTCATTGTATTCTATGCCGGGCAGGCGTGTCCGGCGTTTATCAGAGTCGGGTCACGCCCGCCTGTTCTCTTCACGTCCCCGGCGCAGCCGTTCGCCGAAGCGCGTCGCCTGAGCCTCGAACCACGCACTGCCGTACGGTCTGCGCGGCTTCTTTTTGCCGAGCCTTCTGCGCCAGTATCTTACCGCCGACGGGATGCTGACTATGAACGGCATCAGCGGCCCGTAGATGCAGTTCTGCACGCTGTGGCCCTCCTCGTGCAGAAGAACACTGCCGTCCGCGTCCTCGCAGACGAAAAGGAACACGCCGAGCGAAAAGCCGCCCCAGCTTTTTCCCCGTCTGAACAGCAGACATCTGCCGGCTTTCTCACACTTCGCGCCGCATATGAGCGCGGCGATCGCGCAGAGCCCTCCGGCAAGCGTCACCGGCAGTCCCCACGTGAAAGAAAGCAAATAGAATAAAAACGACGTCATCATGGTTTTGAAAGTTTTTGATGCTTCTCCTGCATAATTTGACGATCGTCCGCGCAAAGTAAACTCGCGCAGACGGCGTGCGGCGCGGTTTTTTGCCGCCGTACGTTTCAAATATATATTATTATACTACACATTTATGTATTTTTCAAGCCGGGCGGCGAAAAAAATAATTTTTGCAAGATTGTTGTGCAAAAAATTCACGATTCGATACTATATTGTATATTGATTCAAGCAAGGCATCGTGGTATAATGATAATCGGAGTAAGTTGGGCGCAGACGAAAACCGCCTTGCGCTCATATACTGCAATAAACAACATGTGAGGCTGCAAAAATGAAATTTCTGAATGAACCGCTGACGGAAAACAGAGCCGTGCTCGACTGGATAGAAGAGTCGGCAGCTCTTACCGCGCCCGACGGGATCGTCTGGATAACCGGCGATCCGGCGCAGACTGAGGAGCTGAAGCGGCAGGCCTGTTCCACCGGCGAAATGATAAAGCTCAACGAAGAGCTGTTGCCCGACTGCTATCTGCACCGCACCGCCGTGAACGACGTTGCGCGCGTTGAGGCGAGGACCTTCATCTGCACGAAGAAAAAGGAAGACGCCGGAAATATAAACAACTGGATAGAGCCCGGAGAATGCCGTGAAAGGCTGAGCAAACTCTACAAAAACTCCATGAAGGGCAAGACGATGTACGTGATACCGTACGCGATGGGTCAGCTCGGATCGGAATTTGCCAAATACGGCGTTGAACTCACGGATTCGATATACGTCGTGCTCAACATGCTTATTATGACCCGCGCCGGCAGAGCCGTCGGACCGCATCTCGACGAAGGCTTCATCAAAGGCCTGCACGCGACCGCGACGCTCGATCCGGAAAACCGCTATATCTGCCACTTCCCCGAGGACAATACCATATGGAGCGTAAACTCCGCTTACGGCGGCAACGTCCTGCTCGGCAAGAAATGCTTCGCGCTGCGCATAGCGTCGTATCTCGGACGTAAAGAGGGCTGGATGGCGGAGCATATGCTCATCCTCGGCCTGCAGTCGCCCGACGGCGTGATCAGATACGTGGCGGCGGCGTTCCCGTCCGCATGCGGCAAGACGAATCTCGCTATGCTGATACCGCCGGAATACTACAAGAAAAAGGGTTATAAGATCTGGTGCGTAGGCGACGACATCGCGTGGCTGCGCGTCGGACGCGACGGCAGGCTGTGGGCCGTCAACCCCGAAAACGGCTTTTTCGGAGTCGCTCCCGGCACGAACGAGCACAGCAACCCGAACGCGCTCGCGGCGACGAGAAGCGGAACGATTTTCACGAACGTCTGCCACGACCTTGACAACAACACGGTATGGTGGGAAGGCTTAAACGACGATCCGCCCGAGCACGCGATCAACTGGAAGGGCGAACCGTGGGATTACAGAAAATATGACAAAGCCGACAAGATAAACACGTCCGGCGCGCATCCGAACTCGCGTTTCACCGCTCCGGCAAAGAACTGCCCGTGCGTTTCGCCGGAATTCGACAACCCGGACGGCGTGCCGATCTCGGCGATCATTTTCGGCGGCAGACGCGCGAAGACGGCTCCGCTCGTATATCAGTCGTTCGACTGGCGTCACGGCACGTTCGTCGGCTCGATAATGGCGTCGGAGACGACCGCCGCCGCGGCAGGGGCGATAGGCGTCGTCCGCCGCGACCCGATGGCGATGCGTCCCTTCGTCGGCTACGACATGGGACAGTACTGGGCGCACTGGCTCGAAATGGGCGATAAGATACCGGATCCGCCGAAGATATTCCACGTCAACTGGTTCAGGACCGACGGCGAGGGTCACTTCATCTGGCCGGGCTTCGGCGAGAACATGCGCGTGCTGATGTGGATCCTCGACCGCTGCGCCGGAAAAGTCGACGCGAAGAAGACGCCGATCGGCTACGTTCCTTTTGCGGACGACATAAACCTCGAGGGCTCCGGCGTCTCGAAAGACACGCTGAACGAACTGCTGTCTATCGACACGGCGTCGTGGAAAGAGGATATAGGCAACATCAGGGATTTCTACGCGCTCGTTGGCGATTACGTTCCGCAGAAGCTTCGCGAAGAGCTTGACGCGCTTGAGAGCAGACTCGGCTGATAAACCGATATAAAACATTACGCCGCAGGATCACGGATCCTGCGGCGTTTTTTATTGCGTCCGGGCGCGCCGTATGACGGCGGCGGGCTTTTGTCATTCTTCTTTTCTGCCGCGCATGACGTATCGGGTGACGACGAACGTGACGGTGACGACCGCCGCGGAAACGCTTATGATGAACAGCGTGCAGATCAGCGCGCTGCCGTCTTTTGCCCCCGGCGTCACGTTGACGGTGACGGACCGCTCGGCGGCGCCGTATTCGGCCACGCCGTCGCCGTTCAAGTCGATGCTGTTCAGCGTCGCGGAGATCTTCGTGCTTCCCGCCTCGATGCCGATTATCCGGTATCCGTCGACGCGCACGACGCCGTCGTTCTTATCGACGCGGTACGTGACCGGCAGGCCGCTCAGGCCTTCAACCCACACGACTTTGCGCAGATCGTCTGCGCCGTCAGCCGGCACGGTGACGGTGACGGAATCGTCCGCCGCGTACACGCCTTCCGTGACGGTCAGCGTGCCGGGCGTGAAGTCGATCATATATCTGCCCGTCACGTCGTCGCCTTTCTCGTCGAGCACCGACAGCACGCCGTAGCGGTTCTCGCACGAGCCGACGTACAGCTGCGACGAATTGCTTGAAAACACTACGTGATGACCGGGCTCGACCGCTCCGCCGGTAACGGTGAATCCTGCTGCCGTAAGATATTTGCCGTCGAAGCTCTTCTCCGCGCTGTCCGCGGTCACGGCGAGATAATCGTACATCACGCCGTTTTCGCCCGCGACTCTGTAAACGGTCG
>JAGDCE010000141.1 GCA_017958705.1 Clostridia bacterium | reverse complement strand
ACAATGCCCGCCGCGTGCTCAACCGTGAACTCAAGCTCGCGCTCAACGGCATAAGAGCGGGATTCGACGAATCCGCCGATCCCGTCGTCGTCAACGTCAACGGCGAACTGGCGGGGAAATGATACGCGGATGAACGGAAACGATAACAAGGAGAACGGCAAATGAAAAGAATGATATCCGCAGCGCTCGCTCTTGTATTCGTATTATGCCTCTGCTCGTGCAGAGAACTGGTCGGGCGGGATATCCGGCTGACAGAGGAGAGGGGATCTGGTCGACGGAGGACGGCGTCTACACGGTGACGGCGTCGAGAGCCGATCCGCAGAGACTGACCTTTACGGTCAACTCCGACGGCGCCGTCCGCGAATACGAGCTGAAATTCAGGCAGACCTTCATGACCGCGTACGAGCCCGGAAAAACGGACGGCGACGGTGTGTTCGCCGGCAGATTTTTTATGGGTACGGGCGAGAAACTGAATACTTTCACGATGGAAATAACGGTCTGGTACGCCGAGGCGACGTTTGACAAAACGGAATTCGAATTTTCGTTCAAAGGCTGAGCCGGCGCGGCACCGGGCGGGAGGAAATTATGAAATATACGATCGATGCAGCCGTGTGCCCTGTATGGGAGGGCGGCGCGGTATATAACGAGACGGTCTGGCCTGTGGATCTGTGCGGCGGCGAGCTTTTGATACCGCTTTTGTATCACGCCGACAGGATCCTTTCTGTTACGGACACCTCGCTTTCAACCGAATTCGTGCAGGGCCGCGACTACGAACTGAAGGACGGCAAACTGCACATAATCCGCGGCGGCGGGATAAGCGTCACGCCGGCCGACGGATTTTTCCTGAAAGAACCGCAGTCGGAAAGCCCGTTTCAGATCGGCGCCGAGGGCGGCGGCTGGCTGTTCTTCGGAGAGGGCGACTGGATAACGAAAAAGCAGATCTGCGTCACTTATCTTCACGGCGACGCCTGGGACGGCTTCAAGCCCGGGCCGACGTCAAAACTGCCGCGCACGCGCGGGCGCATCGCGGATGACGCACCGTTCACGTTCGCGTTTTTCGGAGACAGCATAACGTACGGCTGCAATTCGTCCGGCATGAAGGATATCATGGTCCCGCCGTTCGCGCCGACGTGGCCGGCTATGACCGTCGATTACATGAACAGACGCGGCGGACACGTCGGATATATTAACCGCGCCGTCGGCGGAATGAACTGCAGATGGGGCGCGGAACAGATGACGCCGCTTTTCGGCGGTGACAGATTCGATCTGATGCTGATCGCGTTCGGCATGAACGACCCTTCGATCGAAGGCTTTGAGGAAAATACCGAAAAGATGATCGAAGACGCGCTGAAGATCAACCCGGAATGCGAATTCCTGCTCATGTCGACGACTCTGCCGCATAAGCTTGCCGCCGGATTTTACCGTCAGCAGTATATGCAGCAGCCGATACTGGAGCGGATCTGCGAAAAGTACGGAGATATAGCCGAGCTCGTCCCGATGACGGATATGCATTCGGCGCTGCTTGAGAAAAAGAGATTTTACGACATGACCGGCAACAACGTAAACCACCCGAACGATTTCCTCGCGGCGGTACATGCGCAGACGATACTGCGCATACTCGGAGTAAGATGAAGGTATATAAATGAAAGCATACGAAAGACTTATAAAATACGCGAAGATACACACGGCAAGCTCGGAGGACGCGTCGAAAACGCCGTCTTCCACGCGTCAGTTCGATCTGGCGAATATACTGGCTGACGAAATGCGAGAAATGGGCGTGAGCGACGTCAGAGTCGACGAGCATTGCTACGTATACGGAAAGATCCCGGCGACGAAGGGATTCGAGTCCGTCACGCCGATCGGATTTCTCGCACATCTTGACACGGTGCCGGATTTTCCGGGCGAGAACGCGGAGCCGCGCGTGGTCGAAAACTATGACGGCGGTGCGATCACGCTCGGAGAAAGCGGAAGGACGCTCGACCCGGCTGATTTCCCGCACCTGAAAACGCTAGTCGGAAAGACGCTCATCGTCACCGACGGCACGACCGTGCTCGGCGCGGACGATAAAGCCGGAATAGCCGAGATAATGACCGCCGCGGAAATACTGCTCGAAGCGGATATGCCGCACGGACCCGTCAGCATCGGCTTCTGCCCGGATGAGGAGATCGGACACGGCGCGGCGCTGCTCGATCTGCAGCGCTTCGGCGCCGAGCTCGGTTACACGGTCGACGGCGGCTCAGTCTGCGATATCGAATACGAGAATTTCAACGCCGCCGGCGCCGAGGTCACTTTCAGAGGCTTCAACGTTCACCCCGGATCGGCAAAAAACACGATGATAAACGCCGCCAAGCTCGCAATGGAATTCGATTCCATGCTGCCCGCGGCGGACGTCCCGTCGAAGACCGAGGGATACGAGGGCTTCTTCCACCTGCTT
>JAGDCE010000140.1 GCA_017958705.1 Clostridia bacterium | reverse complement strand
ACAGTCTGCCGTCGCCCTGATTGTACGGTCTGTGCGTGAGCTGATGGAGCAGTATTTCAAGATTGTTTTTGCCCCAGAGCGTATAGTATTCGAGATATTCTTTATTTTCCCAAAGGCTGTCCTCTTTCCGCTCATCTGCGGTCATATAATCATCCGGCAGCTCCGTCTTTTTTCTTGATCCGCGTTTGTCGACGAAAAGCACCGTTCTGCTGTAGCTGTCTTTTACAAACGTGTAATCCGTATGACCGACGTAGTTTCTTACCGGGTTTATCAGATCGTAATGACGGCGCAAGCCGTCGTCAAGCGGGAAATATCCTTCGCCCGTTCCCTCGTACTCCGTCAGCTCATACACGGCGCAAAGCGTGTTTTCCGCATAGCTGTTTTCGGATCTTATAATGCCTATGCCGGGAGCGAAAATATAAGACTTTTTGCCGCCGAAATACTCGTGGTATTTCAAATTGCCGACAGTATCGATGGTCACGCGCAGACAGTTATCAAACTCACCGCAGGCGACCTTGACTTTCCCCGCGTCTTCGCATATCAGTTCCGTCTTTATAAGCTCGTCGTTGTAGTCGTAAAGCTCCTTTACGGTGTGGAAGCCCGGTACCCACTGATCAGAATAAACGCAGCCGAAATTGTCAAGCAGAAAATCATAGATATAATTGAATAACACCTGATAATCATATGCCGTGCCGCAGGTGGTCTTCCATTCGAAAGCGAAATCGCGGTTTTCCTGATGTATCACGTTTCCGTCTCTGACACTTAAAGCGTGATACTCAAAGAAATTCCAGCAGTTTTCATATTTGTCATTTCCGGTTATGCCGTTTTCGTCCATCAGTCTGTTCATAACGGACGCCGCGGCGTTTGCGTGCGCCTTCTGCAGCTTTGTTTTAGCATTGGCGGAAAGTTTTTTGACGTAATCGCGTACGTCAATAATTTTGCCGTTGTGATCGTTATAATCCGAACGCACCGCGTACGCCATATCGGCAAAGCTGCGCTCGTCGTAATAAAGCCGTTCCGTTTCCGATAAGACCGCCAGCGTCGCCTTTTCTTCTGACTTGAAAACAACTTTTGCTTTGATATTGCGGTAAACGGACGGGTATTCGGACTGCCGCGTATATTCCCATACGTTGTCTGTATCAAGCGGCAGCAGACTGTCGCTTTTTTTGACGCTGTAAGAGGATAATACGACCGTTTCGACCTCGTCGTTTATGATCTCGCAGAATTTCACCATACCGACGCCGCGCTTGTAATACGCGCGGTAAACCGCGGACGTGTACGCGTCAGCGGGTACCGTTTCCCACAGCTCGCAGTTTTCAAAATCACCGGCGGGCGTGTTTACCGTCTCCGTTTTACTTAAAAGCGTAAGCGTTGTTTTGTCCGAGCCGGTAAAAACGTATCCCGTCCCGGCTTCTTCGATGAAAAACTTCCCGTCGCAGATCGACGCTGCCAAATAAATGCGAAGCCATGCGTTGACGGCGGGGACCCACGCGGGTCTGTATATGAAGCACTTATCGCTTATCCTGACCGGGCCGCCGCTTTTTAAAGATATCTCACAGCCCGACGAATATACCCGGAATTTGTGTACGTCCTTATCTTTGTATTTGGTGTCTTGCAGCTCTACCACGTCTTCCGCATAAAGCAGGCTCGCATACACAGCGCTGTCCTTCGGCAGTATTTCTTTCGCCTTTTTCAGCGCCGACAAGCCCTCGTCGCGTTTGTCGGCTTCAAGGTACGCGTTTGCGAGCGCGAGCCATTCCGAGCCGAGCGAAACGGGCAGGTCTTTGCCGATCAGCCGCGGTATCTGCTTGTCGCGTATGAATTCGATCTTCGCATCGCCCGAAAGCTTTGCGTCCTCCTTTGAGCAGATGAACGCCGTCGCCTCGTCGTTGTGTCCTTTTTCCGCGGCGTCGGCGATACGCGCCGCAAGCTCGTCGTTCTTTTTGCCGGGCAGCCACCAGAAGCCGCGCAAAAGCACGTCCGCCATCGCGTGGTATTTCTTCTCGGATTCCGGCAGATCGGTGACGTCTGCTAAACCGTCTTTATAAGCGGCCTCAAACCCGGTCTTGTCCGTTTTGGACGACCATAATTTAAGTTCCCCGACCTTCTTCATTACGCGCTGTGTCAGCGTGTCGTTATATTCTTCGTTTGTCGCCATAAGTT
>JAGDCE010000139.1 GCA_017958705.1 Clostridia bacterium | reverse complement strand
GGAAACGGGCCGTCGAGGGCGTCGACCCCGGCCGGCCGCGTGCCCCATCAGAGATGGGAGGGGAACAGGGGGGCTTGGGGGGTGGCGCGCAGCGCCGTGAGGGGTGGGGACCCCCAAAGAATGTCGGCGTCAGCCGACTCCTTAATGCCCGCGGGCAATTCATGTCGGCAGACAATTCATGTGCGTCAGCACAATTCATTTCCTTTTCGTTGTTCGACTCATCCGTCACCGGAAGACATCACACGCCGGGCATTCTTTTGAACGCCCGGCGTATCTCTATTCAGTTCGCACCTCATGCGGCGCCTTTTATATACACCTCATATCCGGTAACGTTTGACCAGCAAACGAATATTCCGCCGGAGCAGACCGATATCGTCGTATACGACTGCGGTATCACGAAGTTCCCGTCGAGGTCTATCACGCCTTTTCCGCTCGCGTCGCCGACGACTGCGAGCCCCTCATAGAACGGCGTCGCGTACGTATACACGGCGTCGGCGACCCACGCGCCTTTTACCGCGTAAAACCCGTACCTGTTGTTCCGCTTCACCATGATCCTCTGATCGGAGTAGCACACGGCCGTATAGCCTTCCGGCATATCGAACTCGCGGCCTCTCTTATCGACCAGTATATCCGTATCCTCCTCGACGACGTCCTTCTTCAGCGGATGATATTTGATCCTCCGCGTCATGACGTAGCCGCCGTCGAAATAGATCGAGCCGATGCCGGCTTCGTCGTGCGCGCCGACGGGCTGGAAATTCTCGATGACGACCTTTCCCGCCTCGTTCAGATAGCAGTAATCGTCACGTCCGTTTATCGGGTAATTGACGAGCCCGAGCCCTTCGCTGTAATTGTACGCTTCCTTGAACATCGCGGAACGCAGCGTCTTACCGTCCGCCGTCAGTATACCGTACTTGCTTCCGCTGCGATACACCGAGCACTGATCCGCGTCCTTTGCGAAGTCCGCGTTGTAGTTGAAATGCAGGCCGAGACTGTCGCGCGCGTCGAAATCCGACTCGCACAGCTCGCCGTCCTCAATATAGTAATACTGCTCTCCTATGATGAACAGCGGTCTGCCCTCGCTGTCGCGATCGTACGCGAAGATCAGATCCTCCTCGCCCGTGTATTTATACAGCAGCCCGCCGCGTCCGTCGTAAAACGTGAGCGAATCGTCTTCCAACAGCACGAGCATTCCCATATAGACGTCGACCGCGCTGCGCATCTCGGGCACGCGCGTCTCCGTAAAAACGCGCAGATTGTCCTTCTTCGTCTCTACCCAGCGCGTGCGCACCGTGTAAACGAACTTATCCGTTTTGAACGGCAGACTGACCGTGTCGAGCCGGTACAGCGTCATCGTCTCCGGATCGTAATCGGCCTCCGTAGGCTCGACGTTTCTGCCGTTGAGCTTCCCGTATTTGCCGTGGATCTCGTCGAAGATCCCGGGCTCTGTCTGCTCCGGTACCGTGTCGGTCGCCGGGTCATCCGTTCCCGGTACGGTCGTCTCGCCGCCCGGATCCGTTTCATCCGGTCCGGTCGACGGCTCCGTATCAGTCTGCGCCGTCGTGTCCGTGTCGAACCGCTTTATGAACGGCAGCTCGAACATGCCTCTGTCGTACGCGATGATCAGAAGCGAGAACACCGCGATGAATACCGCCAGCGCCGCCGAAACGACTATATATTTACCTACTTTCTTCATCTGTCTCCGTTTCTTTTTCCTCCTCGCGCTCAACGCACGCGAGATTGACTATATGCTCTCCGTCCTTCGGCGTCATTACTCTGACGCCCGCCGCCGGACGTCCGGTGATCCTGATCTGCTCCGCGTTGAAGCGTATCATCGTGCCGCCGTCGGATATGAGCAGTACGTCGTCGTCCTCGGACACCGCAGCGATGCCGGCGAGCAGGCCGGTCTTCTCGGTCACGTTGTGGCATTTCATGCCCGAGCCGCCTCTGCCGTGGACGGTGTACTCCTCGAACGGAGTGCGCTTGCCGAATCCGTTCTCGGTCACGGACACGAGCATCTTTTCGTTATCCACGACCGCGGAGCCGCAGACCTCGTCGCCGTCGGCGAGCCTTATGCCGCGCACGCCCGCCGCGGTGCGTCCCATCGAGCGGACGTTATGCTCCTCGAAGCAGACGCAGCGGCCGCTCTTCGTCGCTACGATTATGCGGTCCTCGCCGTCCGTCAGATGAACGGACAGAAGCTCGTTGCCCTCGTCAAGCGACAGCGCGCGCTTGCCGGTCTTTCTCTGGTATTCGAATTCGGACAGCGGCGTCTTTTTCACGGTGCCGTTCTTCGTCACCATGAACAGATAGCCCTCGTGCTCGAAATCTGTCACGGGGAAGAACGCCGTTATCTTCTCGTCCTTCTCCACCTCGAGCATGTTCACGACGTTCGTGCCCTTGGCGTTCGCGCCGGCTTCGGTTATATTATACGCCTTTTTGACGAAGACTTTTCCGGTGTTCGTGAAAAACATCACGTGATCGTGCGTGCCGGACACCACTACGCGCTCGACGAAATCCTCGTCCTTCGTCGCCGTGGCGCGATTGCCCTTGCCGCCGCGTCTCTGCGCGTTGTATTCCGACAGCGGTCTTCTCTTGAAGTAGCCGTCGTGCGTCATCGTTATGACGCAGACGCCGCGCTCGATCAGATCCTCGTCTATGATCTCGTCCTCGTCCTCCTCGATCGCGGTGCGGCGCTCGTCGCCGAATTTATCGCGTATCGCGATCAGCTCCGTTTTGATTATTTCAAGCACCTTGCTCTCGTCGGCGAGGATGCCCTCGAGCTCCTCGATACGGGCGATCATGCGGTCGAGTTCTTCTTCGATCTTTATCGTCTCGAGGTTCGACAGACGGCCGAGCTGCATTTCAACTATAGCCTGCGCCTGGATATCGTCGAGGCCGAAAGCGTTCATAAGACCTTCCTTCGCGTCGGGGATCGATTTTGACGCGCGGATGATGCGGATTACCTCGTCTATGTTGAGGATCGCTATCTTCAGACCTTCGAGTATATGCGCGCGCTTCTTAGCGCGGTCAAGCTCGAACGAAGTCCTTCTCCTGATGATCTCCTCCTGGTATCTGATGTAACTGGAAAGGATCTCTTTCAGGCCGAGGACCTTCGGCTCGCCGTTGACGAGCATGAGCATGTTTATCGCGCAGGTGTCCTGAAGCTGCGTGTATCTGTAAAGCTGATTGAGGAGCACGTTCGGGTTGACGTCGCGGCGGTATTCGATGACGATCTTCATGCCCTTGCGGTCGGATTCGTCGCGCAGCGCCGTGATGCCCTCTATGCGCTTCGATTTGACGAGCTCGGCGATGCTCGCGACGAGCATGGCCTTGTTCACCTGATACGGTATCTCGTAGACCTCGATGCGGTGCTTGTTCTCGATAATCTCGCATTTCGCGCGCACGCTGATCTTGCCCTTGCCGGTCATGTAGGCGCGCTTGATGCCGGACGTGCCGTGGATCGTCGCGTACGTCGGGAAGTCGGGACCTTTGACGAACTGCATCAGCTCGTCTACCGACGCGTCCGGGTTGTCTATCAGATAGACCGTGCCGTTTATGACCTCGGTCATGTTGTGCGGCGGGATGTTCGTCGCCATACCTACGGCGATACCGACGGAACCGTTGACAAGTATGTTCGGGAAGCGCGACGGAAGCACCGTCGGCTCCTTCAGAGTGTTGTCGAAGTTCGGCGTGAAGTCGATCACGTCCTTGTCGATGTCGGCGAGCATCTCGTTGGCGAGCTTTTCGAGCCGCGCCTCGGTATAACGGTAGGCGGCGGCGCCGTCTCCGTCGACGTTGCCGAAGTTGCCCTGACCGAAGACGAGCGGATAACGCAGCGAGAACGGCTGCGCCAGACGAACCATCGCGTCATAAACGGAGGTGTCGCCGTGCGGATGATAGCTGCCGAGCACATCGCCGACGACCTTCGCTGACTTTACGGTCGGCTTGTCGGACGTATAGTTTTTCTCGTACATCGAATAAAGGATGCGGCGGTGGACGGGCTTCAACCCGTCGCGCACGTCCGGCAGAGCCCTGTCGACGATGACCGACATGGAGTACTCAAGGAACGACTTGCGTACTTCCTTCTCGATTATAGTCTCGATTATCTTCTGATCCGGAAATTCGATGTTTTCGGTATTGTCGTAGTTGTTTTTCACGGCGCTTTTACCTTTTCTCTTTATTGATTGCCTTTATTGTAAT
Source organism: Clostridia bacterium (assembly GCA_017958705.1). Lineage (GTDB taxonomy): Bacteria > Bacillota > Clostridia > Oscillospirales > CAG-272 > UBA1248. The sequence continues at coordinate 445 of JAGDCE010000139.1, read as the reverse complement.
TTGTTGATTCCTGATCTTATCCGGCGTCAGCCGGTCCCAAATGCCCCGCGGGGCAATTCACGTCGGCGGACAATTCATGTGCACCGGCACAATTCACGCGCCGTCAGGCGCAATTCATTTTTTTTCGGTGTCGCCTGCGGCGACGTTCCGTGCGCTTCGCGCATTGGGGACTCCCCGCCCCCCTCTCCGGGAACCCCCACCGCTGTTCGCGGCGGGGAACCCCGGCACCGCCCCCAAACCCCCGCCATCCCCCCAACCTCGGTTGGGGCTTTTGGAAGCGGGCAGACGAGGACGCCGACCCATACGGATCGGTCGCGCGGCCCCCTCAAGTCGTTATGCGACTTGCGGGTGGGGAAAAGGGGGTTTGGGGGTGGCGAGGCTTTAGCCGAGCCGTGAGGGGTGGGCGACCCCCAAATTCGTCGCGAAGCGACTCCTTACTTTACCT
>JAGDCE010000013.1 GCA_017958705.1 Clostridia bacterium | reverse complement strand
GGATTGCCTGACTGTGTTGCGATCGTCTCAACAACGGTTTCATTGAGACCGAGGTTTAAGATGGTGTCCATCATGCCGGGCATGGATGCTCTCGCGCCGGAGCGGACGGAAACGAGCAGGGGGTTTTCCTTATCGCCGAACTTCTTGCCGGTGATCTTTTCCATCTTCTCGATATATTCCATTATCTGAGCCTGGATCTCGGGGTTGATCTGTCTGCCGTCCTCGTAATACTGGGTGCACGCCTCCGTGGAGATCGTGAAGCCCTGCGGAACGGGAAGACCGATGTTCGTCATCTCGGCAAGGTTGGCGCCTTTACCGCCGAGGAGCTCACGCATGTTGGCGTTGCCTTCAGTGAAAAGGTAAATGTACTTGTGTGCCATCTTTTAAATCCTTTCTTCTTTTTCGTAATTACACACTTCCTGTGCATACGGTGTTATACTACCATTTTTTTGTTATTAAATCAATACTTTCCGCGCAGTTTTATAATATTACGCGATGAAAATTTACATATTCTTTATCTGCAAAAGGCGCGCCGGCGCAAAAAAGACGGGAGAAGCCGCGCCGACTTCTCCCGTTTTCCGGTTTTTTTGTCCCGGTTCAGTTTTTGAGGCCGTCTCTCGCACCCTCGAGCGCCTTGAGGAACGCCGCGGCGTCTTCGCCTTTGAGCGATCCGATAAGGAGCTTGTTGACCGTTTCGATGCCCTCGTTCAGCTTCTCTGTCGTCTTCTTGCCCTTTTCGGTCAGGTAGACGTGGGTCTTTCTGAGGTCGCTTTCATCGACTATCCTGTCGACAAGGCCTTCCTTCTCCATTTTGCGGAGAGTGATGCTTATCGTAGGAGCCTTCATGCCGGTCTTTTCCGCAAGCGAAAGCTGCGTGCCGCCGTCCTTTATGTAAAGCGTCGAGAGCAGGGCTCTGTAGGCGTTCTTTACTCCGAGGTTCTCAGCCTCGATACGGACTCTGAGTTTGTACAGCCGGGCGATCTCGTTTATAAGATCGGCCGCAGTCGCACCGTTGGTTTTTTTCATGATTTTTACCCCCATCATTTCTTGCGTTCATTATAAAACATAAAACATAATTTGTCAATGACAAATTTGAAATTTTAATTATTTTTCACTGATTTATCACAAAACAAAGTAAAAACCGGGCTTATACGGTGCGCATTTGCACGGTATAGCCTTTGTCCGTTACTCTTATCAGAGCGTAAGACGGCTTTCCGAATACCGGGCGTGATATGCTTCCGGGGTTGAGCACTGTAAGGATCCCTTTCTCCGTCGTTATGCGGTTCTCGTACGGGACGTGCGTATGGCCGAATAACGCGATATCGCAGCCGGTCGAGGCGGCGAAAGATTCGTAGCGCCCCACGCCGAATTTCACACCGTACGCGTCGCCGTGGCACATTATTATATCGAGCCCGCAGATATTGACTCTGTTGAACGTCGGCTCGCGGCTGAAAAGATCGCAGTTGCCCTTGACGCACAGAAGGCCCGTGACGGGTGACAGCTTAAGACCGTATGCCTCCTCGACGCCGTCGCCCAGGTGTATGACGCACTCCGCGTTCGGATACCGGCTCACGATCTCGCTCATATTGAACGAACTGCCGTGCGAATCGGAGAATACTATGATGATTTTTTCCATTTTGCGCTCCTTCGGCGCGCCGGGCGGTATCAAAGGCGGCGGCGCGGCATAGAATATCCGTGAAAAGAGGTGAAATGTATGGAGATAAACAAAAAAAGCGTTGAGAAGCTCTGTTCGCTGTCAGACGATGCGCTGAAAGAAAAGATACGCGCGGCCGCCGAGGCGTGCGGCGCCGACGGCGACGCCGCGGTATCCAGACTGAAGGATCTGCCGGCGCTCAAAAGGCGGCTCTCCTCTCTGTCCGACGCACAGATAAAAGCGATCTGTCAGGCGGTGGGCGAGGATAAGCTGGACAGGATAAAGCGGTCGCTCGGCGATGGACCAGACAACTGATCTTTTATCGGCGCTGCTCGCCGATCCGCAGAAGCTCTCCGCGGCGGCGGAAGCGGTGTCGTCGATACTCGGCCCGCCCGCAAAAGACGCCGGCGCGCCGCAGACGGCGCCGCAGCTTCCCGCAAAGCAGTCCGAGGCGGCGGAGCTGATACGCGCGCTGAAACCGTTTCTTTCTCCCGCGCGCCGTGAAAAGGCGGACCGCGCGCTGAGACTGCTCACACTCGTCGGGCTCGCCTCCCAGTTTCAGGATATACGGTGATGATATGTACGCACAGCAATACAGACAACCGCCGAAGGATTACGGCGGTACGGCTATAAGATCTCAGATGACGGAGCCTGAACCGGAGCCCGGGCCTGTCCCGGAACCGGCCGCGCCGCCGCCCGAACCTCCGAAAAGGCAGGGCGACGAGCTTTTGCTCGCCGTCGTGATCATGACTGTACTGTCCGGCGGATGGGAGAAAAACGCTCTGGTGCTCATGGCGCTTTTCTTCATCCTTATCTGATCCGTTTCTTTTTGTTCTTTCTGAAAACTACGAGTTTGCTGAAAAAATAGTTCAGTATGACCGTTATGACCGACGCGATAAGTTTCACGGCGTTTTTGTTGAAGCCGAGCGCCGTCACGAATACCGCGAGGATCGCCTCCTCGATCAGAAGCGACGCAATGCGCGCGCCGACGAAAAGCAGCAGTTCGCGCACGACCGTGCCGGTGCTCTTGTCGTTTGAACGGAAGACGAAGAATTTATTCGTCACGTAGGCGAACGCTACTGCGGCGGCCCACGCGATGACGTTGACGACGAGCGTCCACCAGCCGACGTGCTCCGCCATTCCGGGCAGATTCACGAGCGGATAGTAAACGAGATAGTTGACGAGCGTCGTCAGCGCGCCGAAAACGATATACAGGACGATCTCTCTGTGCTTTTTTATGAAAGCGTTGCACTTTCTGCGGAAAATCAGATACAGAAGACCGCACACGGCGATGACCGCGGCGGCGATGATCAGCCACGTGCCGATCTTCACACCGAACACGGCTTCGTTAAGAAAAGCGCTCATTCACAGTCCTCCGCAAACTTTTTCAGTAATTCTTCCGCGCCCTGCGCGTCGTACGACGTCTCTATCGCCTGCCACAGCGCCTTTGCCGTGATGTTCTGCGGCAGTCCGGCGATGCGGCAGAGTTTCGCGCGCTTTTTCGCGCTGTTTTCCCCGCCAGTCAGGCCGAGCGAATAGAGCCTGCCGCGGTCGAGCGTGCAGCGCCTGATCCGCCCGCCGTCGGCGTAGGGCAGGAACAGCTCGTACAGCGTTTTCGCGTCCGTGCCCTCGACGCCGAGGAAGCCCTCGGCCGACGGGGCGCTTTTGCGCTTCTCTTTTCCCTTCACCTGCGGGATATACACGTTTATTATGGATTCCGGCGGCAGAAGCCCCCTCAGATGCGCGCGGATCATGTTCCCCGCGCCGTCGCTGTCGGTGGCGACGATGACGCCGTCCTGACAAACTTTTTGTATATATTCCCTTTTTTCGGGGTCGTTGAAAAGCCCGAACCCCTCCGTCGTTATGACGAGGGTGTCGAGCAGTGAGTCGAGTTTTATCTTGTCGTATCTGCCCTCTACGATGACGGGCAGCGAGAGTCTGAGTTTCATATACTGCAAACGAGTTGTATCAGTGTGCCCCAGGCGTCCGACGACGAGGTCTTCAGCTTTTTGTCGGCCTCCGAGCAGGCGTCAAGGAACCGGAGCACACGTTTTTCCGGCACTTCCGAAACGGAGCGGAAAGCCAGCTTGACGACGTATTCGTTAAGCCCGAGCTGCTTTGCCGCGCTCTGATAGTTCATACCGTTCTTCTGCGCCAGCTTTATTCTGTAAAGCTTCTCCGCCTCGGAGATCATCGTGCCGAGGATGACCTGCGGCTTCTCCGCGCGGCTCTTGGCGTCGCGCACGTATGCGAGAAGCGCGGACGGGTCGCGGCTCCTGATGTTGTCCGAGATGAAGAACGCGGAAAATTCGAGTTTCTGCGCGACGAGCTCGTCGATATCGGCGCGGCCGACCGAGCCCGCTCCCTTTTCCGCCGCGTAGGCGCAGAGTTTTTCTATCGACGAGGACAGTTCTGTCATGCCCGTTCCGGCGCGGCTGATCAGATATCTCGCGTCATTCTCCGTTATATCGAGCTTTTCCGCCTCGAAATGGCGGCGCACCCAGCCGAGCACACGCTCGGGCGGCAGTTTTTCAAAACCGAGCGGTCTCAGCTCCGGCCTTTGAAGCGCGGCGCGGCCGTCTTTTCCGGTCGGATCGAATTCGTCCTCGGTCGCGTATATCATCAGATACAGATACGGGAAATCCTTGACCGTGTCGACCGTATCCTCGATCTTTTTCTTATATCTCTGCTGCGGCAGCGGGAATCCGGAATTATACCAGACGATCATACGCGAATCGGAAAACTGCGGCAGCGTGTACGCGATCTCGAGCACTTTATCCGCCTGGTCGGGGCCGGACACAACGGCGTAATTGAGATCGGCGACGTCATCCGGCACGACGGTTTTCCTTAAGTCGGACAAAAAACGGCGCTTCAAAAACTCCTCGCCCCCGTACAGGAAATATATCCCGGGCACGGGCTGCGAAAGCAGTTGTTTGCTCAGTTTTACGATGTCCTGTTTTTCCATATCACGCGCTCAGACGTTGAGACTGAGATATCCTTCCTTTATCCAGCCGAGCTTTCTCATCGCCTCGGAGCAGCCGAGCGAGATCAGCGCGGGCAGTATGAAGTACATAACGACGATCTTGATAAGCACGAGCCAGACCTGCTCGCCCGCCTCGGTCATCGTCATGAAGCTCTGAATCGGGCCGACGAGACCGGACGTGCCCATGCCGGAGCCTACGGCGTTGCCGGTCATCTTGACGAGCATTGTGGAGATCGGGCCGAGTATCGCCGACGAGATTATCGCCGGCAGCCAGATCACCGGATGGCGCACTATGTTCGGCATCTGAAGCATGCTCGTGCCGATGCCCTGCGAGACAAGCCCGCCGAATCTGTTCTCTCGGAAGCTGATCACGGCGAATCCGATCATGTTCGCGCAGCAGCCCACCGTAGCGGCGCCGGCCGCGAGCCCGGTCAGGCCGAGCGACACGCCGATCGCGGCGGAGCTAATCGGCAGTGTGAGGAACATGCCCATCAGCACTGCTATGACTATGCCCATGACGAACGGCTGCTGTTCGGTCGCCCAGTTGATTATGCCGCCGAGCCACGTCATAAACTGCGATACGGGCGGTCCGACGAGCAGACCGATCGCAGATCCGGCGGCGATCGAGACGAGAGGCGTCACGATGATATCGACTTTCGTTTTTCCGGCTACGAGCCGGCCGATCTCGATGCCGACGTAAGCGGCGACGAACGCGCCGAGCGGCTCGCCCGGGGATCTGAGGTTAACGAGCCCGTCGACGATAACGGTGCCTTTTATGATCTGCGAGGCGTAGGCGCCGACCATACCGCAGACCGCCGCCGATATCGTGACGAGCGGCGACTGTTTGTATTTCAACGCGACGCCGGCGCCGATACCGGCGCCCATCACGAGCTGAGCGGATTTGCCGACGAGTGTTATCAGCTCTCCCGCCTTGCCGGGTATATACGCGCCGATCTGCGCGATTATCGTGCCTATGATCAGCGTGGCGAACAGACCCGTCGCCATTCCGGACAGGCCGTCTATGAAAAGCCGTTTCAGATATTCTTTTACTTTTTTCATTTATAGGACCCTCATGTTTTATTCACGGTACATTATACTAAATGTTTTTGAAAAAGTCAAGTACGCACGCCGTCAAATATAAACAAAAAAACTGTTGACAAAAAGAGCGGCTTTTGCTATAATGAAATCAACAATAAACACGCGAAAGGATAACGAAATGAAGAAATTACTCGCAGTGTTCCTGATCGTCTGCATGGCGGCGGCGTGCGTCGCGTCCGTCAGTACCGCTGCCGGCAACGTGACCACGGACGCGTCGAAGCTGAGCTTCGATCCGTCTCTTGTCACACAGGGCTGCATAGGGATCACCAACAACACGACCGCGACGATCGTCGAAGACGACACGGAGGCGGGCTATACGCTCAAACTGACTTCCAAATCGCCGTACACCGACCCGTTCGCGACGATATATTACAACAAATACGTGGCGACGGTGCTCAAGCTGACGCCGCCGAAGGCGAACGACGTCAAATACATAGTCGTAAAATGCAGATCCGAATTCTGCATGAACAACCTTTTCGAGATATTCTACTGCACGTCGGGCGGCGTGTCCAACCCGACCGGCGGCTACAGCGTCGTCGCCAACTTTGAGATGGACACCGACGACTGGCAGTACGTCGTATTCAACATGTCGGCCGCCAGAGGCTGGTCCGGCACGATCAACCAGCTGCGTCTCGACTGGGAGCAGAACGCTTCCGGGCCGGATGAGTCTATGTACGTGAACCAGCTCATATTCGCCAGAAACGACGAGGAGCTTAAGGAATACACAAAGCCCGCGGAAGGCACGGGCGAGGATCTGCACGCGCTGACTGAGGCGCAGCAGGCGCTCGCGGAAAAACTGATCGCGGAAGCGGTCGATCAGGCGCCTGAGGTACCGAACGAGCCGGTCGCCGCCGAATACGAGGATCCGTCGCTTCTGATGTGGTTCGACCACTCCTACTACAAGACCCCCGGCGAATGCGTGACGCCGAACGGACAGTACACTTATCAGATGAGGCTCGCGAAGAACGAGACGGAATGCGCGCAGATGGTCCTCGCGTC
>JAGDCE010000012.1 GCA_017958705.1 Clostridia bacterium | reverse complement strand
GGGGATGGCGGGGGTAAGGGGGTGGTTAAGGGGGGGAGGGGAACCCCCTGACGCGCCGAGGGACGAGACGCACGGAACGTCGCAAATCGACACCGAAAAGAAAATGAATTACGCATGACTGTGCGTAAATTGTGATGACGCACATGAATTGCCCGCGGGCGAAGATCACCTGCCCGCGGGCAAATATCACTGTACCGGCACTGCTCTAATGCGCGGCGCGTTTTGCCGCCTCGATCTCTTTGATCTTGGCGTTGACGCAGCGCGCATACGCCTGTGCGCCGAGCTCGTTCGGATGGACCGAATAGGAGCTCGCGATAGCCGAGGCGTCGAGGTCCTGCGCCTTTGAGCCGAGATACACCGGGTTGATCCATGAGTTTTTCGAATATGCCTGATGGCCGCCGTCGCGGTCGAATTCCGTCTCGACGTCCACGTAGTATATATCCATCCCCGACGCTCTGCAGTCGTCGACGATGCCCTTGATCACGAGGTTGAACCGCGTCACGCTGTCGTTGACGAGCTCGGCCTCTTTCTTGCTTATCGCGATGCCTTTTCCGCCGCGGTCGAGCAGCTTCGGGTATCCGGCGACGATTATCGTCGCCTGCTCGCCGGCGGCGCGCCGAATGCTCGTGTACGCTTCCTTCAGCTTCGCTTTCGTCTGCGGGATCTGCTTCCACAGTCCGTTGAGCTGGTTTTCGAGCGCGTGCGAGCCGAGATACGTGCTGTTCATCACGCACGTCTGTATTATGTCGGCGAAGCACACGTCGTTGCCGCCAAGCGTGATCGTGACGTAATCGGCGACGCCGTACATCCCGTTGAACACGCTGAGCTGCGGAGACAGCGAAAAGTCGCCGAGCTTCCTGAATTTCAGACCCCAGAACGACACCTCCGCGACCTTTACCGTCTTTATCTGCGGGGCGGTGAGGTTGGCGGTCGTCGCGCCGGAGACCGCCGCGAAATACCAGACGTACGAGCCGTACTGGCCGGCGTCGCTCTTGTACGTACCCATCGTGCGGCTGCCGCCGACCGTCAGCAGCGCGGGCCAGCTTTTCGACGATCTGTGCGCGAGCCAGTCGCTGATCTTCACCTTTTCGTTTATACTGCTCGCCTGCTGACCGTAGAACGGCTCGATCCCCTCTCCGGACGAATACGAATCGCCGAGCGACACCACGACGATCCTGTCGTCGTAGTCGTCGCCGTAGGAGTAAGCGCCGGCGCCTGCCCCGGCGAGGATCAGCAGCGCCGCGGCGACGGCGGTGAAGCATATAAACCGTCTGAATCTGCCGTTCATATCATTCACCCTCCTCAAAAACGAAATTCTCAAGCGTTACGGGCTCGATCTTTGCGACGGTCTTCACCGTCGCGGCGGAGCCGTACGGGATCGTCACGTAGAATTTGTTCGTAATATCGTCGTAGCTCGTCAGCGTGCCGGATTCCGCCACGATAAACTCCGCGTCCGGGTCCGAATCGAGATTGTACGAGACGGGATACGCGATGATCTGCCCGTTAATGATGTGTATGATCCAGATATCGCCTTTGACGGTCTGATACGCCGTCTGATATCCCGGATGCTTTGTCTCGGATCTGCCGGACGCCTCGGTCGATTTTTCGTATTCACCGTCCATAGAGTATTCCCACGTGACGGGATACTGATCGAAACCCCGCTCGGTGAACAGAGCCACGGCTTCCTTCTCCGACAGCACGTCGGAAGACTCCTTCGCGCCGATGACCTCGAGCACGACGGAGTTGCTCCAGTAGTATTCGTCCGCCTCGGACGGATCGGCGGGCTTCGGCAGGCCCTGTACGGCCGTCGTGACGTCGGGCTCCGTGCCGGGCGCCCCGGTTGTCGTCCCGGCCGGATCGTCTGTCTGCGACGGCTTGCGTGAGAGCGCCGCGACGATCGCGACGCACACGAACAGCGCGGCCAGAGCCGCCGATAACAGTATTATAACGGTCTTCAAAGCTTTGTTCATAGATAAACCTCTTTTCCGGCTTTTTCACAATCATATCGCTCGTCTTGCCTCAGTTCGCGGACCGGAGCCTGCCCGGAGCCGCGGATCGTGTCTGAACAGATCCGTCGCCGCGGCGTGATAACGACCGCTTTTTTTATGTTACGCCCTTTCCCGATGAATGATGACGCTGTCGTTATCTTTAATACTATCATATTTTTTAATATAAGTCAACTGTTTTTTCGTGCAAAAGCAAAAACGGCGAAAAATCGCCGTTTGTCTGAGCGTATAAGATCATGACTGAGGCATGGATTCCGGCGGAGCCGTTTCGACGTTTATCTTGAAGCCGCCGTTCGTGAAATAAGCCTTGCAGCAGAGCACCGGATACTGAGGCGATAACTCGTAGACGGGATCGTTGCAG
>JAGDCE010000138.1 GCA_017958705.1 Clostridia bacterium | reverse complement strand
CAGTTGAGCCCTATCGCGGTGATGCCGAGCGGGACGAGCGTGTCGATCGTGTCCTGCACGGAGTTTCCGAACATCGTTTTGCCGTTTTTCTCGAAGGTCATCGAGCACATCACGGGCAGACCGTATTTCAGCGCTTCGACCGTCGCGACGCGCATCATCTCGAGATCCATGAACGTCTGGACGAGTATCATATCCACTCCCGCGGAGACGCCCGCGTCGAGCATCTCGTCGTATATCGCGGCGCATTCCTCCTCCTCCATGTCGCCGTACGGCTCGAGCAGCTGCGTGAGCGGGCCGAGCGACAGGCAAAGCTTGACGCCCGTGCCGTCGAGGACCTTTTTCGCCGCCTTCACGGCGCCGGTCACGACCTCCTCTACCGTGTAGTCGGAGCTGCGTTTGACGGAAGGGCCGTTCGCGCCGAACGTGTTTGCGAGAATTATCTCGCATCCGACGTCAAGATATCTTCTCGTCAGCTCCTCCACGAATTCAGGGTGCTCCACGTTGTATTTCCATACCGGCGCCTTTGCGACGCCGTTAGCCTCGGCTATTCCCCACAGCGTGGTGCCGACCGCACCGTCAAGAAGCGTTATTTTCCTTTCCATTTTTCACTCTCCCTATGCCTTTTTTATCGTTTTGCCTTTGGTAATTCCGCCTTTATTGTACGCGTCGACCGTTACGTGATATCCGACGCCGTTTATAAGGCTCCTTATCCCGGCTTTTGTGCCGTTTATTATCTGATACTGTGTATAAAGTCCGTTTTCATGCGCGCCGAAGCGGACGAAATATCCCTCCGCGCCCGGTACCGCGTCCCACGTCACCGTCATGTTCCGGCCGTCCGCGTCCCGTACCGCGGAAAACTCCGGGGCGTAAGGCGGCGGGTCGCCGACGGGGGCGCCGAACACGCGGAGCCCCGACACGCTGAATTTGCCGCCGGCGGGGAAATCGCCGTGATTCGACAGTCTTATATATCTGAAACTTTCGTTTTCAAATTCAAAATACCCGTGCGGGAAGTCCTCCGTGTCGTCCCTGCGGTCGACGAGCATTCTCCACGCCTCGCCGTCGTCTGAGACCTCGAGCGCGTATTTATATGAAAATCCGTTTTCGCGCCCCTCGCACGGAGTTATGTCCGTGTCGGCGAAATTTACCTGGACCGACGACACGGCGTATGCTTTCCCGAGATCCGCTTCGATCCATTCGCCCGCCGCGCCGGTCTTCGCGCTCCACCACGTTTTCATGTTCTCGTCGAACGCTTTTCCGGGGGCGTGAACGTCGTCGAGCGTCGACGAGGCTCTGACTTCCGCGCCGTATGATAAAAGACTCAATCCCGCGTCGGAATCGTCGAAAGGCGAGGCCGTTTCATGCGGATAAAACATCGGGTAATCGCCGCGCAGAGTGTTCGTGTAAAGCCGCCCGTCACCGTCCGTTTTCGCGGGGAAGAGCGCGAGGCGGCGCTCGAACTTGTGGTTCACGCTGATAGACGTCGTGTCCATTTTCCACAGCTTGCCGTTTTTGTCCTCAAACAGGCAGCCGTGGCCCGCGCCGCGCATGAAGCCGGTCGATTTGAACACGGTCGGGCTGTTGTCGCAGTTTTCGAACGGCCCCATCGGGCTGTCCGAGACGGTGACGCCGTCGCAGTACGTTGAAAACTCGGTCCCCGGAGTGGCGTACGTGAGATAGTATTTGCCGTTTATCTTATTGCACCACGCGCCTTCGAGGCTCGGGCGGCGCTCTATCTCGTTATTGTCGCCGCAGCGGTCGTAGCCGCGGTTTTTGTAATCCGAATAAAACACGGGGACGGGACCCTCAAGCACCTTTAAATCATTTTCCGGGTCGAGCTTTGAGCAGTGTATCGAATAATCGCCAAGTCCTTCGTAGATGTAGACCGAGCCGTCGTCGTCGAGAAGGAACGCCGGGTCGTGCCATTCGTACGGGCGCCCGATGTTCACCCAAGAATCCGGGTCAAACGGGTCGTCCGAATACAGAATACTGCCGCCCTGACTGTGCGTTATATACATCCGTTTTCCGATGACGAGCGTCGCCGGCGCGAACAGCGCGAATTCCGGCTGCTTCTGCAGGTCGACTTTTATGAAATCCCAGTTTACAAGGTCGTCCGATACCCAGTAGCCCGAGCCGTGCGAGGCGAACAGGAAGTATTTGTCACCGTACCGCACGACGGCGGGGTCGGCGGACTCACGGCCGAAATAACTGTACTGATATTGATAATTGATGTTTACGGGGTTGCAGAAAGTACGTTTTTTCATGTTATCCTTCTTTTATGCGTGAAGCGTTCTTGCGGGCGTTCATATTCTGATCTTCTTTATCTCTTCCGCGTAATACTGCACGAGCTCGTATTTCGTGCCCGGCATGAGCCTGTGGTCGGGGCAGGGGATGAAGCCGCCGAGCGACGCGAGGCGTTCCATCCTCGCGATCTCTTTATCGACCGCCGCTTTGTCGACGCGAAGCGCCGTTTTGTCCATGCCGCCGATGCAGAGCAGGTCTTTGCCGAATTTCTTTCTGTTCGGCTCGAACTGGTCGCCCCAGACCCCGACTTCCATCGGAAACATCACGTTGACTCCGTTGTTGAGCCACGTCGGGATGAGCTGACCTATGACGCCGTCGCAGTCGATCGAGATTATGTCTATACCGTATTTATGGCAGAGATCGTTTCGTTTTTTATAGTGCTTGCCGCACAGTTCGTCGAACTTGTCGGGCGAGAGCAGCGGGCCGTTCTTGAAGCAGATATCCTCCCAGTAATGCGCGTAATCGAATTTCGCACCCGTCTCGAGTATCCGCTCGGTGCATTTGTACTGCATTTCGGCGTAGGTGTCGACGATATCGGCGAACAGATCCTCGTCCTCGTCGTATATCAGGTAACTCATGCCGATGACCGTCGTGATGTTTCTTATGTTGCCCATTATCGAGCCCATGTGAAGACCCACCGGCACGTCCTTCGGGCGTATATCATTGAATTTTTTATAGAATTCAACGTCCACGCGCTCGGGGAAATACTGCATTTTCGGTTTGTAGTATTTTTCAAACGCGTCCCGATCCTTCAGCAAATAATCGTCCTCGGACGGGATGCTGGTTATGCCGGGCTTTACGCGCTCGATCACACCGTCCGCGGTCTGCGTCCTGCGTGATCCGTCGGGCAGGATTTCTATTACTTTCGTCTCAAACGGCGGATACAGATGGTTGTTGCAGCCGACGACGTGATAATAGTTGAAATCCCAGCCGATCAGTTTATCGAGCTGCCGTTCCTTGTCGGAGCCGTCGTAGTTGCCGACGGCGAGGTCGGCGGGGATCTTGCCCTGTGCCGCCCATTCCTGAAGCAGCTCCGGCCAGTAGCCGAAATGCACCGCGGGCATCCGGTCGACGGGCTTGTAGTGGAGCAGGTTCATCGCTCTTTCAACGTTAGTCATGATTTTACCGCCTTTTCTGCGTATTCTTCAAGCATTTCAACGTATTTATGGTATCTCTGCAGCGGCACGTCGGGCGGCGTCTGGTGGTCGACGCTCGGGATGAAGCCGCCGGTCTTCATGACGGGAAGCAGCCGTTCGAATTCGGCGCGCATCGAATCTTCGCTTTCTCTCATCGTCATCTTGTCGAACGCGCCGATGAACAGGAAATCGGGGTGCGCTTCGCGCAGGGCGGCTACGTCGACGCCCGCCTTGCGTTCGAGCGGCAGGACGCCTTCGATGCCGGCGCGCTTGAGCCACGGTATCATCCTGCTGACGTCGCCGTCGCTGTCGATGATGACCTTCGTGCCGTGCTCGCGGATGAAGGGAACGACTTTATTGTAATACGGAAGCAGAAATTCGTCGAAGCTGTCCTCGGAGATCATCGGTCCGTTGTTGTAGCTCATATCCTCGCCGAACGTCATGAACTCCGGCGTGAGTATCTCGTAGATGCGGCTCATCTGCTTAAGCTGATATTCCGCGAGATCGTCGAGGATCCGGTGATAAAGCTCCGGTTCGTCGTAGAACGAATACAGATGCGGCTCGATCCCGAACAGCGTGCGCGGGAACCAGAAGCCGCCGTCAAGCGAGAACCAGACGGGAAATTCTCCCGCGTCGTGACGCGGCTTGATCGCCTTCATCATCTCAAACTGTCCGTCCGCCCCGTGCTCCGGGTACAGATACGGCAGGATCTTTTCGTATCCCTCCTCGCCCTCCATTATCGGGCCGCCGTTGTATTCGGGCTGCGGGCAGTCCGGCGTCTTGTGCGGCAGCCAGAACTGATAATGCTGATCGAGCCCGAGATACGGCGCCACGTCGTGGAAGCCGAGCGTCGCGGGCAGGCCCTGTTTCTGCCATTCCATTATCGTCCTGTCCCACCACCAGGACGCCCATTCTATCATGGGAAGTCTGTCGTCCGGCTTTTCAAAGTTGAGCACGGCTCTGAATCTTTCTCTGCTTGTCATATCATACCTCTTTCGGTTTACGGTTTTTGTGTATACTCCGTCAATGTTAATTATAGTGGCTTTATTCCCGGTTGTCAAGAGTTTTTGTGTCCGAACGCACGCAAACAGGTTGATTTTTTGCATATATGTGCTATAATATATCGTAACGTCGCGATTGGAGGAGATCATGTATACCAAACTCGCAGAACCTGTGCCCGCGCACGAAGGCGCGCCGCACATAAACGCGCCGCCGGTCTACGGCGCCTCGCCCGGAAAACCGTTCCTTTACCGCGTCCCCGTAACGGGGGAAAGACCGATGAAATTCACGGCGGACCTGCCCGAAGGGCTCGCCGTCAACGGCGACGGAGTGATATCCGGCGTCGTTTCCGCGTCCGGCGAATACGCCGTAAGGATCCGCGTGAAAAACCGCGCCGGAGAAGACGAAAAAACGCTGAAGCTCATGATCGCACCGGGCGCTCTGCTTCGCACGCCGCTCATGGGCTGGACGAGCTGGAACGCGTTCCGCGACAAATTCGATCAGTCCGTGATAGAAGATACGGCGAAGGCGCTGATCGATACGGGCCTTGCCGAATACGGCTACGACTACGTCAATATCGACTCCGACTGGCAGGGCGAATACGGCGGAAAATACGACGCCATCCAGCCTGACGGCAAATTCACCGATATGAAGGCGATGACGGACAGGATCCATTCGCTCGGACTCAAATGCGGCATTTATTCCACGCCGATGATACTCGCCTTCGGCGTCTGCCAAACGCTGCCCGGCTGCACGCGCGGCGAGGTCGATCACAGATATCCCGCGTACCGTGAGATAGGCAGGGAGCGTATGGAGCGAAACAACGTCGACCAGTGGGTCGAATGGGGTTTCGATTATCTCAAATACGACTGGTATCCGAACGATATCGAAAACGCCGCGCCGATGGCGGAATGCATAAAAAAAGCGCCGCGCGACATAGTCTACTGCGTGACTGCGTCGGCGGTCTACGAGGATCGCGAGTGGTACAAAAACAATACGAATATGTTCCGCATCGGCGGGGATTCGGAAGATCGGTGGAAGATCGTGAAGACGATCAATTTCGACACGGATAAATGGCTCGGAGAGGGGAAGATCGGCGGCTGGGCGGACCTAGATATGCTCGAGATCGGATATTTCGCCGGTCACGAATGTGCGCTGACGCCTGACGAGCAGGTCGTGTCGTACACCGCGAAGGTCATTTTCCCGTCGCCGATACAGATCTCGTTCGATCTGCGGCGCATGACCGGCAATGAACTGAGGATCTGCTGCAACGAGGAGGTCAACGCGGTAAATCAGGACGAGCTCGGAGCGCAGGCGTCGCTGCTGTATGAAAGAAAAGACGGCGAAATATGGATCAAAGCCTATGAAAAGAAGCTCGCGGACGGCTCGCGCGCCGTCGCCGTGTTCAACCTCGGCGAGACTGAGGAGGAATATGCGCTGCAGGCGCCGGAAGGCACGGTCCGCGATCTGTGGGCGAAAGAAAATCTGCCGTGCGACGGCACACTGCGCTTCACAATGATGCCGCACACGGCGAGACTGTTCAAACTTTTATAACACTGATCACCGCTTTATATACGGCGTCGCTTTCATGAAATACGCGCCGTCGCGCACGGTCTCCGTGCAGAAACAGTAAAGACCGTCGGACAGACACTGAAGCTCATACTGACGCTTTGACGCGTCGGACAGCTTCGATCTGTCCGACGGTTTCGTTATCAGTTCGATCCGTTTCGTTTTTCTGTTCTCTGACAGATACGAAAGCCCCGCGCCGTCAGCCGCAAGCAGCTGCGTGAAGGCCGGCTTCTGTTTAAGCTGCGACAGGCTGACGCCGAAATACGAAAACAACGCGACTCTTCTGATCCGCGCGTTCGTGAACTGCGCGGAAGACGCCGCCGTGACGAGCGCGTCGAAGCTGTCCGCGCTTTTTGCCGCGGCGGATATGCGCGAGATCAGCCCGCCCTCGCCGTCGGCCGTGTACCTGTAAGGCGAGGTGCGCAGATGACTGAGTATGATCCGCTCGGCGTGTCTGACGTCTGCGGGAAAATCCGGTGCGGACAAGATCTGTTTCGCGTATACCGGCAGCCGCCGCAGCGGATCGGCGGAGCTTCTGATCGAGGACGACGACTCGAGGTCGCCGTTCCGCCTGACCGGAGCCGTCAGAAGGCCGGGGCAGAGAAGACGCGCCGCTTTCATATACTCCACGGCTAATATGTCGTTCGGAGACGACAGAAGCTCGCCGTCGCCGTACAGGGCGGCTCTCGCCTGGGCGTACGGCGCGCCGGTCTGTTTCATGTATCCTTTGAGTTTTTCCGTAAATTCTGCGGAGGACAGCGTTTCGGCGGCGCGGGTCAGCCGCTTTTCGTCGGCGCATTCCGAGCCGAATACGAGCGTGTCGCCCGGACGGTAAAAACCGGCGATCACGGACAGCGCGCCGCGCGCGAAATGCTCCGCCGACGCCATACACCACGGGAACGGCAGGGACAGCACGAGATCCGCGCCGCCTTCGACGGCGCACCGTGCGCGCAGGAATTTGTCAGCGCACGCGGGCCTGCCGCGCTGGACGAAATTCCCGCTCATCACGCAGACGACGGGCTCGCCCGGGCGCAGCTTTTTCGCCTCGGAAATTATATATTCGTGACCGTAATGGAACGGATCGAACTCGCAGATCAGAAAAACAGCCATGACGACCTCCCTTTCACGGATGATTATACCTTAAAAATCCGCGATAATCAAGACGTATTTATAAAGTTTTTACGCGAAGCGCCCGCACTTTTGACGGCAGCGCCGCTTTGTCAAAAAGTTTTAATAAATTATACTTGAAAGATTGCGCCGGATGGTGTATATTATTAGAGATCATAAATCAAAAAACAGGAGAACATAAAATGAACGTACTTGTTGTAAACGCAGGCTCGTCGAGCCTGAAATATCAGCTTTTCGACACGACCGCCGACAAGGTCCTCGCGAAGGGCATATGCGAGCGTATAGGCACCCATACGCCGAACGGCATAGGAGCCGAGGGCAGGATCGAGCACAGAAAAGGCGATTCCCCAAAAATAGTAAAGGATATCCCGATGCCCAACCACGCCGTCGCGACGAAGATCCTGGTCGACACCCTGACCGATCCCGAGATAGGCGTCATAAAGGACATGAGCGAGATAGAAGCCGTCGGTCACCGCATAGTTCACGGCGGTCCGTACTTCTATGAGAGCGTCCTCATCACGGACGACGTGATCGAAAAGCTCGAAAAATGCGTAGACTTCGCGCCGCTGCACACCGTGCCGCACCTCATGGGCATCAAAGGCTGCACCGCCGTAATGCCCGACGTGCCGCAGGTCCTCGTATTCGACACCGCGTTCCATCAGACGATGCCCGAGGAAGCGTATACCTATCCGCTGCCTTATGAGCTGTGCGAAAAATACAAGATCCGCCGCTACGGCGCGCACGGAACGTCCCACCGCTTCGTCTCCGGCGAGATGATAAAGATCATGGGCGGCAAGGCCGAGGGCACGAAGATAGTTACCTGCCACCTCGGCAACGGCTCGTCCATATCCGCCGTCAAGGACGGCAAGATCCTCGATACGAGCATGGGCCTCACCCCGCTCGACGGCATAATGATGGGCACGCGCTGCGGCGCGATCGACCCCGCGATCGTCCCGTTCGTCATGGAGCGCGAGGGCTATACTCCCGCCGAGATGAACGAGATAATGAACAAGAAGAGCGGTTTCCTGGGCGTTTCCGGTATCTCCTCCGACAGCCGCGACATTGAAAAAGCCGCCGCCGAGGGCAATCCGAGAGCACAGCTCGTCACGAAGATCACCGCGTATCAGATCAAGAAATTCATCGGCGCTTATACCGCTGCGATGGACGGCATAGACGCGCTCGTATTTACCGCCGGCCTCGGCGAGAACAACCCCGAGCTTCGCAGCAGAGTCTGCGCCGGCCTGACGTTCTTAGGCATAAAGATAGACGAAGAGCTCAACGCCGTTTCGCATCACCAGCCCAACATAATCAAGCTCTCCACCGACGAGTCGAAGGTCCTCGTATACCTCATCCCGACAAACGAGGAAAAGGTCATAGCACAGGACACCGAACGTCTCGCCAAACAGGCGCTCGGCAGATAAGTCACGAAAACAAAAGATCCCTCATATCATACAGCAGTATGGCAGGAGGGATCTTTTTTATGTCCGAAAAACAAGAATATTTTGCGGCGGCGAACACCGGGGCGGGATTCGTCAACTGTTTCGACCGGTTTTTCGATCCGGATAAGCTCGACCGTCTGTATATCATAAAGGGCGGCCCGGGCACGGGCAAATCCGCGACGATGAAGACGGTCGCCGACGAGGCTGAGCGGCGCGGATACGAGGTCGTAAGGTGCCTGTGCAGCTCCGATCCGCGGTCGCTTGACGGCGTTTTAATACCCGCTCTCGGCGTCGGCGCGGTCGACGGCACCGCGCCGCATGCGACGGATCCGAAATACCCCGGTGCGGTCGACGTCGTGCTCGATTTTTATCCGTATTTCGACGTTTCGTATCTGAGAGCGGAAAGAGAAAAGCTTTTGCCGCTGTTCGCCCGGTGCTCGGCGCTCCATAAAAGCAGCGGCAAATACCGCGGCTTCGCGGCGCTCGCGAAAGCGGAGGAGATCTCCGTTGTTTCGTCGTGCGTCGACGCCGTGAAGCTGCGCGCCGCCGCGGCGCGCGCCGTGTCCGTGCTGAAAGGAAAACCGGGCGCGCCGCTTCACCGTCAGATATCGGCGTTCTCGTCGCGCGGCAAGGTGACGCTCGACACATACGCGCGCCTTTGCAAAAAGAAGGTCGCGGTATGCGACGAGCACGGCTCGGCGTATATATTCATGAACGCGCTGAAGGAAAAACTGACGGAGCGCGGTATCGGGTTTTATTATAGCTGCGATACGCTGCTGTTCGGGAACTGCGATGCGATCTTCGTGCCGGAAGACGGCACGTGTTTCACCGTGACCGGCAGAGCGGCGGACACGGACAGGAGCGGATACGACAGATTGCTTAACATGAAGAGGTTTATCAGAGCCGACGCGGAAAGAGCCGTGCGCGGCAGGCTCAGAATGTGTGAAAAAGCCGTCCGCACGCTCGACGGCGAGGCGGAGAAGCTGATAAAGGAGGCGGGAGAAGTGCACGACGCGATCGAGGCGGTGTATAAAAACGCCGTCGATTTCGACGGCGTCGGCAGATTGAGGCAAAAACTGATCGGCGAGATATTCGGGTGAATACCGCGGACGGCGATAGAGGTGTCCCTGCGGGACATTCGGTGCGCCTCGTACCTCGGCGCGTTTGGGGACTCCCCGCCCCCCTTCTACCGCCCCCAAACCCCCACCTCCCCCCAAATATCATTTGGGGCTTTTCCGACGGCGGGAGCAAGCCCCCGCCCTACGGGGGACCGACGGGTCGTCGAGGGCGCCGACCCCTACGGTCTTTCTCGGCGAAGCCATATCGAACGCGACGCTATGCGGCGCGTATCTCGAGTTTTGCGTCAGCAAAACATATCGAATTTTGCGCAAGCAAAATATATCGTCATTCTACGGCGTCAGCCGTGCGCGCTTACTTTAATTATACCTTCCACTGTTTGGGAAGGTTAGATCGCCTCTCTGCCGGCGGAACACATCATTCCGCGTATGCAGTCGATGTGGGACCCACAAAAAAAGCCGGCGCGAGCCGACTTCTTCTGATATACGTTGGATTACGCCGTAGGGCGATTCATTTCTTTCCCAGCTTCAGGTTCTTTTCGTACGACGCTCTGACCGCGTCGATCATCGCGGCGCGGACACCGTCCTTTTCCATCGCCGCGACGCCCTCGATAGTGCTGCCGCCGGGGCTGCAGACCTCGTCCTTCAGCTTTTCGAGATGCTTTCCGGACGACAGCGCGAGTTTAGCCGCACCTTCCAGCGTCAGCTCCGCGTATTTCGTCGCGTGCGCGCGGTCGACGCCGACCGCCACCGCGCCGTCCGCCAGCGCCTGCATTATCACGAACGCGAACGCGGGACCGCAGCCGGTCAGCGTGCCCGCCGTCTCGATCATCTTCTCGCCGACGTCGTCGCACACGCCCGCCTCGGACAGGTAAGAGAAGAACTCCGCTTTTTCATCTTCGGTCACGCCGTCGAAAGCCGCGAGTATCACGCCCGAGCCGCAGAGCACGGGAGTGTTCGGCATGATGCGGATGACCGGCAGATCGGATCCGAACTCCTCTTTGATCGTTTTGATCGTTATTCCCGCGGCGACCGATACGATCACGCATCTGCTCTCCCGCGCTTTCACAACCGGCGCGATCTCCGCTATGACGGAGCGTATGACGTTCGGTTTGACCGCGAGGAATATGAAACCGCATTCTTTTGCGACGGTCATATTATCGGCGGCGGCGCAGCCGAGTTCGCCGGCAAGCGACTCCGATACGGACGAGGGCAGATTCGATAATATCAGCTCTTCGCCCTTTATCTTTTTCGCTGCGGCGCGCGCAAGCGCTCCGCCCATCACGCCCGTACCTATAAATCCGACCTTTTTCATCTTATCTGACCGTTCCCTTCCGCTATGTATTTGTAGCTCACGAGCTCGCGCAGACCCATCGGACCGCGCGCGTGGAGTTTCTGAGTCGATATGCCCATCTCGCAGCCGAGCCCGAATTCGCCTCCGTCGGTGAATCTCGTCGACGCGTTGACGTAGACCGCGGCGCTGTCGACTCTCTGCGTGAATTTCCTTCCGGCTTCGCCGTCCGTCGTTACTATTGCCTCGCTGTGATGCGTTGAGTGCTTTGCTATGTGTTCTATCGCTTCGTCTACTCCGCCGACGACGCCCACCGCCATGATCAGATCGAGGAATTCCGTATCGAAATCGAGCTCGCCCGCCGGGGTGCCGGGTATGATCGCCGCCGCTTCGGGATCGAGCCGCAGCTCGACGCCGGACAGACGTTCTCTCAGCTTCGGCAGAAACTCGCCGGCGATCGCGCGGTCTACGAGGCAGACCTCGGCGGCGTTGCATACCGACGGCCGCGACGTTTTCGCGTTGTGCACTATATCGAGCGCCATGTCCTGATCCGCCGTCTTCTCCACGTAAACGTGGCAGATGCCGGTGCCGGTCTCTATGCACGGAACGGTCGCGTTTTTGACGCACGCCGCGATCAGCCCTTTGCCGCCGCGCGGTATAAGCACGTCCACGAGGCCGTTTGCCGTCATCAGTTCGTTGGCGCTCTGACGCGAGGCGTCCGGCACGAGGTTTATCATATCCTCGCACACGCCCGCCGCCGCAAGACCGCGGCGCAGCGCGGCGACGATCTCCGACGACGTTTTATAGCTGTCCGCGCCGCAGCGCAGCACGCAGACGTCGGACGCCATGAACGACAGGACCGCGGCGTCGGACGTGACGTTCGGGCGGCTCTCGTATATCACCGCCACCACGCCGAGCGGCACGGTGACCTTTCTGATCTTCAATCCGTTCGGGCGCGTCGTCTCCTCGAGCGTCACGCCCGTCGGATCCGGCAGCGCCGCGACCTGGCGCATCCCGTCGATCATGGACATGATCCGTTTGTGATCGAGTCTCAGACGGTCGATCATCTGATCGGAAAGTCTGCCGCGCGCCGCCTTTACGTCTTCGGCGTTCGCCGCAAGTATCGCGTCCTCCGCGGCCTCAAGCTCCCGGCACATCAGTCCGATCGCGCGTATCTTATCTTCAGTTGAAAGCAAAGGCGCCGAATACGACGCCTGTTTCGCTTTCAAAAGCATTTCTCCGGTAGTCATATCAAGCACCTCTGAATCGCGTGCCGACGGGTTTGCCCTCGCATATGTCGTAGAGCAGATCCGGATCGGCGCCGCTGCATATTATCATGTCCATCCCGTGTCCGTTCACGAGCTTTGCGGCGGCGATCTTCGTCGCCATGCCGCCCGTTCCGAGACCTGAGACGGTCCCGCCCGCGAATCCCGCGACGTCGTCCGCGTTATTCACCTCGCGGATCAGCTCGGCACTGCTGTCGGTGTGCGGATCGGCGGTGTAAAGCCCGTCGATGTCTGACAGGATCACGAGCAGATCTGCGCCGGAGCTTACCGCTACGAGCGCGGACAGCGTGTCGTTGTCGCCGATGCCGAGCTCCGCCGTGGCGACGGTATCGTTTTCATTTATTATCGGCAGCGCCCCGAGCTGCAGCAGACGTGCGAG
This sequence comes from Clostridia bacterium, assembly GCA_017958705.1. Lineage (GTDB taxonomy): Bacteria > Bacillota > Clostridia > Oscillospirales > CAG-272 > UBA1248. The sequence goes on along the minus strand of JAGDCE010000138.1, from coordinate 5,701 downwards.
AGTGTTCGACAGGTTGTCATGTCTTAAGCCGTCCGCGAAGTCGTCCGCCGTCAGAAGCATCTGCGCGACGTTGTGATGATATTCGCCGAAAAGCTTGTCGTAGATATACATCAGCTCGCACTGACCGACCGCGGCCGCCGCCTGTTTAGTGGGTATGTCGGACGGGCGCCCGGACAGATTGAGCTTGCCCGCGCCCATTCCGATCGCGCCGGAAGATACGAGTATTATCTCGTGTCCGGCGTTTTTGAGATCCGAGATCACGCGCGTCAGACGCTCTACCCGGCGCACGTTGAGCATTCCGGTCCCGTGCGCGAGCGTCGACGTGCCGACTTTGACTACTATCCTCATTTTATTTCCACGCTGACGCCGGTCCGCGCGGACTCGTATATCGCGTCGATTATCTTCATCAGCCATACGCCGTCCTCGGCGGGAGCCTTGCAGGGTGCCTTGCCCTCGGAGGCGTCGACGAAGCCTCTTATCTCCGCGCCGAACGCCGGTCCGAAGCGGAACGAGTGCTCGCCCTCGGGCGTGAACGTGATGAATCTGCCGTCTTTCGTCGTCAGGACTCTCAGGGTGTTGACGGACGTTCCGGCTCTCGTACCGAACAGCTGGACGTCGCCGACGTCGCCTTCGATATTCAGGTTGAAGCTCGCTTCTATCGACATCGTAAGGCCGTTGTCGAAGCGGATCATCGCGGCGCAGAGGTCTTCCACGTTGTAGGGGTGTTCGCCTTCTTCAACGTGCCAGCCCATCTCGCTCTCCGCGCGGTGCATGCCGAGGTTCGCGTACGTCACGCCGTAAGCCGATACGGGCTTCGGACAGCCGGCGAGATATCTCGTCAGGTCTATCACGTGTACGCCGAGGTCGATCAGCGGACCGCCGCCGGAGAATTTTTTGTCGCCGAACCAGCCGCCGGGGCAGCCGTTCTGACGCAGATACGTGGCTTTTGCGTAATATATATCGCCGAAGGTGCCTTCGGACACAAGCTTCTGAACGGCTTCGGCGTCCTCGCCGAAACGGCGTACGAAACCGAGCTGAAGCAGTTTTCCCACTTTTTTCGCCTCGTCGTACATCTCCTGCGCTTCCTTCGCGTTCAGCGCCATCGGCTTCTCGCAGAGCACGTTCGCGCCGCCGCGAAGCGCCGCTATAGTGCAGTCCTTGTGCGCGCTGTTCCAGACGCAGACGCTGACGCAGTCGAGTTCTTCGTTCTTCATCATCTCTTCAGCGTCTGTGTAAGAGCGCGGGAACCCGTATTTTTCGGCGAATTTAACGACTTTTCCGCCGTCTATGTCGCAGCAGGCGACGAGCTCGACTCTGCCTTCCGCCTCAAGTTCCTTATAACCGTTCATGTGGAAATGGCTTATACCGCCGCAGCCTATGACGCCGACTCTCGTTTTCTTCATTTTCAGTTCTCCTCTATAGTTTTCTTAAGAAATCCGACCGCAAGTCCTATATCCTTCGCGGGATCATCGCCCGCCTCGCGCTCTATCGTCAGAAATCCTTTGTAGCCGATGTCTTCGAGCGCTTTCAGATAAGTCGGGAAGCCCACGCTGCCCTCGCCGAGCGGTACTTCGCGGAAGAACGGTATGCCCGCCAGATCCTCGGGCGCCGGCGTCACGCCGTATATGTATTCGGGGTTCGTTTTATACAGCATCACGCCGTCCTTCGCGTGCGTGTGGACGATGTACTTTTTCAGGTTGTGCACGGCCGCGACGGGATCGTCGCCGGTCACCATGACGAGGTTCGCCGGGTCGAGGTTCACGCCTACGCCGGTCGAATCGAGGCTGTCAAGGAATCCCTTGAGCACCGCCGACGTCTCCGGCCCCGTCTCTACCGCGAAATGCGAGCCGATCGAATCGGCGTACTCCGCGAGCTGACGGCAGGCGTCCTGCATTATCTTGTACCTGTCGTGGTTCGGGTCGGACGGGACGACGCCGATGTGCGTCGTGACGACGTCCGTCTCAAGCTCTTTTGCCAGATCGAGTATCCGCTTCGACTTTTCGATCAGAGCGGGGTTGAGCTCCGCGTGGCCGAAACCGCGTCCGAGGTCGCCGCAGATCGCCGAGAAAACGAGCCCGTTCGATTTAACGAAATCGAGCAGCTCGCGCCGGGCGGCGCCTTTGAGGTTCTCCGGGGAATTCTCGCCAGAGGTCGAGTACATCTGTAAACCCTGAGCGCCGATCGAAGCGGCGCGTCTGACCGCCTCGCGCGTGGGGAGACGGAAGGAATCGAGCATTACGCCTATGGGAAATCTATACATAACGTTGTCTCCTTTTTGTTGATGCTATAATAATACAATAAAACGCGCGTTTTGTCAATACGTTTGCGCAAAACAAATGCGGCGCCTCACAGACAAAAAACGTCCCGGCGCGGGCCTGCCGCGCCGGGGGTTTTATGTTTTACTGTTCTTCGACCTTGCTCATCTGAACGATCTTTACGCCGGGATACTGTTCCTTTATGCTCTCCGGCAGGATCTGCACCGCCTCCGAAAGCGTCTGCGACGCGCCGGTCTTCTGAGCGCACGTTATGTCCCAGAGCTTGAGGTTCGATTTCCGCGGGGCAACGGAGAACGGTTTGCCGCTGCAGCCGATCTTTTCACGAAATTCCTCGGAGTTGAGATATTTCTGCAGCCCCTCAGCGGTCAGCGGATCCTGCTCGTCCGCGCCGTAAGACACGAACACGAGCACCTGTGCGCGCTCCTTCTTCGAGCACGACGTCAGAGCCGGGATCAAGAGCAGTATCGCGATAAATAAACAAATCACCCTTTTCATCGTTTTCCGTTTCCTCTCGCGCAAAGTACGTTTTCGTAGAGCTTGCCGCCGTTGGTGAAATAATTGTACGACCTGCAGCCGCCGCCGCAGTATTCGCCCATCTCGCACTGCGCGCATTTTCCGGTCAGAGCCGCCGGCGTGAACTTTCTGTTATATGAAAACGCGTTCTCGTCCTCCCAGATATCACGCAGACTGCGCTGTCTGAGATTGCCTTCTATGAAATGGTCGTCGTACATCGACTCGCAGCCGCGAACGTTGCCGATGCTGTCTATGCCGATCGAATCGAGCCCCGCGCCGCAGCCGCCGAAGCAGGCTCCGTTTCTGCCGCGCAAAAGCGGCTCGTTTTCGGTGAAATAGCCGATATTGTCAGCGCAGCCCATGGAAAACGGGGAGTTGCGCAGGTTCTTCGCGACGAAATCGATGACGTATCCGGCGTCGAACGCAACTTCCACGCCGTTCTTTTTCGCGTTGCCCATGGGCGAGCACGCCTGCAGCTGCCACGCGAAGATCGGGTAGTTTTTAAGCGTTTCGCAGAACTCCGGCAGACGTTTGTAGTTGTCGGCGCGCAGCGCGCTTATGACGGAGACGGGTATGCCGTTCCTGCACAGAACGTCGATCGCTTCGAACGCTCTTTTGTAGCTGCCCTGCTGACGGAACGCGTCGTGTACGTCCTCCGGCCCGTCGACCGAGACCGCGACGGATTCGATGTTCGCGCCTTTAAGCGCTGTGATGATGCGGTCCGTCATCGTGAAGCCGTTCGTGATGATGCAGACTTTGATGCCGCGCGAGGTGAGCGCGCGGACGATCTGTTCCCAGTCGCGTCGCATGAAGACCTCGCCGCCGATCAGAGATACGCGGCGGCAGCCGAGATCCGCGAGTTGATGCGCGACGCCGAGACATTCGAGCGTGGAAAGCTCGTTTTCGCGGGCTTTACCGCCGCACGATCCGCAGTACGCGCAGGAAAAACAGCATGCGAGCGTTATTTCCCACACGCAGCTTTTGAGTTTATATTCAGTCATTTTTCAGAACCGTCCCGCATTCGGTACAGAATTTCATGCCTTCGGTGTACTTCGCACCGCAGCCCGGGCAGAATTTAGCCTCGGGGAAACGCGCGCCGCAGCCGGCGCAGAATTTATCGGATATTTTACCTTCTCTGCCGCAGGCCGGGCATTTCTTCGTCTGTTCGGGTACGGGCATACCGGTCATCGGGAATCCGATCGGGCCGTTCGAGTTCACGAACATCCCTATCTGGCCCGAGTTCGACGGACCGGCGTACGCCATCATGAACTGGCTCATATCCCTGCGGTCGCCGCCCATCTGAGCCGGTCCGGCGTAGACGCCGGCGTACTGCGACAGATCGTTACGGTCCGGCTTTTTGGGCTTTTTCTTCTCCTCTTTTTCGGGCTCCGGCTCCTGCGGCTTCTCGGCCTCCTCGGGCACGGGCTCGACTTTTATTTCTTCTTCAAGTATGCCGGGGTTGAAGTATTCCGGTCCGGCGTAAACGCACTCGATCGGCGTATCGTCAGGCTCCGGTTCCTTTTCAACTTTTTCCTTCGCCTTGCGCTCGAAATATTCGGGCCCGGCGTATACGCATTTTATATCTCTCATTTATTCCTCCGTTCCGTCCGGCGGCGCCGGACATCCGATCATTTTTTTCTGTTGAATAACCGTTTGAGCCAGCTTTCCTTTTTAGCCGGAGGACCGGCGTAAACGGATCTGTATTCCGGCTCGGGATCGTATGCGTCGCCGCCCATCATACCGGGGCCGGCGTATACTTTTCCGGTGATCGTGCGTCTGGGTCTGTTCATCACCCGGGGCTTGACGGGCTTTTCCGCAGGCTCCGGTTCTTCCGGTTTTTCGGGCTCTTCCGGCTCTTCGGGATTCTCGGGGGCGTCCGGGTCGTTGTATCCGGTTTCTCCCATCATTCCGGGACCGGCGTAAACGTCTTCAAAATCTCTGCTGTCGTCGTCCCTGTTGTCGGGATATTTTTTGCCAAACAAACTCAATTCAACCGTCCTCCTTCTGATATTTCTGCGCTTCCGTGCGCGCGATAAGATCGCATCTTTCGTTGTAGGGGTGTCCGTCGTGACCTTTTATCCAGACGTAGCTGACCTCGTGCGGCTCGATCAGGTCGAGCAGACGCGCCCAGAGCTCGGCGTTCAGAGCCGGCTTGTTGTCGGATCTGCGCCAGCCGTTCGCACGCCACATCTTCGCCCATTTGTTGACGAGCCCGTCGACGACGTATCTCGAATCCGAGCAAAAGGTCACGCGGCAAGGCCTTTTCAGCGCGGCGAAAGCCGCGATCGCGCCCTGAAGTTCCATTCTGTTGTTCGTCGACTCCGCCTCTCCGCCGCTCAATACGAGCTCGTGCCCGCGGCATACGAGGATCGCCGCCCAACCGCCCGGACCCGGATTGCACAGGCAGGAGCCGTCAGTGTATATTTCGACCTTGTCCATACGTTCAAAAACACTCCTTCATGTTGATTATACACTAAAAAACCGCCTTTGTCAAGTACGGCGGTTATTATATTATTTTCAATTTAAAATCCCGACAGGCGAAGCGCGCCTCGTGAGAGAAAAGAGGAGTCGCTTCGCGACAATCTTGGGGGTCTCCCACCCCTCAAACCCGCTTGCGGTGACCCGAAAAAATCATCGCGTCACTGCCGTGACCATGCTCGATTTTTTCGACCGCTGCGCCTTCCTCGCATTGCTTCATCCGCCCCCGGCGGCGCAATGCTCGTCACCCCCCAAACCCCCTGTTCCCCTCCCATCTCTGATGGGGCACGCAGCCGGTCTGTATGGGTCGGCGCCCACGACGACCCGCCGTCAAAAGGTCCAAACCGACAAACGTTAAATATGAACGGTACGCGCGCGGGTGGGGGGGGGGACGCCCGCGCGCGCGGCTGACGCCGCAAGAAGACGATATATTT
>JAGDCE010000137.1 GCA_017958705.1 Clostridia bacterium | reverse complement strand
GATAAAGGCGTACGGAACGACGCACGCCGATTATTTCTACGGCGAAGTCCCGTGTACGGACGAGATGACGGACGAAGAGGTCTCGGGCGAATACGAGAAGAACACCGGCGTCGTCATAGTGAGAAAAATAAAGGAGCTCGGACTCGATCCGATGACGGTCCCGTCGATCCTCGTTCGCTCGCACGGCGTTTTCAGCTGGGGCGAGAACGCGGACAAGGCCGTCTTCAACGCCGCGGTGCTTGAAGAGACCGCGAAGCTCGCGTATCTGACGGAGACGCTCGGGCAGAACGGGCCGATGCCGCAAAGACTTCTCGACCGCCATTTTCTGCGGAAGCACGGAAAAAACGCGTATTACGGGCAGGTGGATAATGGATAAAATAAAATTCGGATTATATGAAAAGGCGATGCCTAACGGCTTTACGCTGAAGCGGAAGCTCGATACGGCGGCTGAGGCGGGGTTCGATCAGCTGGAGCTTTCCGTAGACGAGACGGACGAAAAGCTCGCGAGGCTCGGCTGGGGACAATCGGAGCGCAAAAATTTCGTCGCAGCACAGGCTGATTCTCATATGCCGGTACGCACAATGTGCCTTTCGGCGCAGCGGAAATATCCGCTCGGCAGTCACGACGAGGAAACGCGGAAACGTTCAACGTCTATACTGTCCGGCGCCGTAGATCTTGCGTACGATACAGGCATCCGCATCATACAGCTCGCCGGATACGACGTTTATTACGAGCAGGGCGACGAAGACACGCGCGCTCATTTTGAAGAAAATCTGGAAAGATGCGTGCGTTACGCCGCTTCGTCCGGAGTCATACTCGCGTTTGAGACGATGGAAACGGATTTCATGAACACGACGGAAAAAGCGATGAGATACGTCGAAAGGATAAACTCTCCTTATCTGCAGATATATCCCGATATCGGCAACGTGACGAACGGGGCGGAAGATCCCGCCGCCGATCTTGCCGCCGGAAAAGGTCGTCTTGCGGCGGCTCATCTCAAGGAAACTCTGCCGGGCGTGTTCCGCGATCTTCGTTACGGCGAGGGACGCGTCGACTTTCCCGCGCTCGTTCCCCTCCTTTACCGGCTCGGAGTCAGGATCTTCACCTGCGAGTTCTGGTACCGCGAGGGTACGGATTGCCGAAGCGAGCTCGAATACGCGCTCGGGTATATGAAAAACATTTTGAAAGGTTAAGGCGTATATGAGTTTTATTTCTTTTGAAAACGGCTCGCTTGACGTCGGGAAGATCTGCGCGGCGCTTTATTTCGAAGGCGGATATCATTCGATACCCGACGGATGCAAAGACTGGGGCAGCTCTGAGGAAGCCGACGTGCGTTTTCCCGGCGATACGATGGGCAAAATCACCGTGTTTTACGAAGACGGCGAAAAGGAGGCCTATCCGCTCGTTCTCGGCTATACCATGTGGTATAAAAACATGTGGGAACGCGACTGCGCGCCGTTCAAAAACGGCGGGGCAGACGCCGGAGCCGTATCGTACCTCAAAGACGCCCTGTATCTTTACGGCGCGTACGAAGGCGCGGAAAAGTGTTATTTTGCGATAAAACCGAAAAACAAAAAAATCACGCGGATAACGCTCGGAAAAGCGGAGAATAAAAACGGCGAGCCGGTCTTCACGGGCGTATACACCTCTCTGCCGGACGGCTGTGACGCGGAATTTTTCAATACGCGCACGGTTTTGCCGGGCGGCGTGCCGGAGCGCGTAAAGAAAAGCCTCGACGGGCTGTGTCATCTCCTTTACACCTATGAAGAGGATTTCGAAAACGTCCCGGAATACAAACTTGACGAAAACGCGCCTTACGTAAAATTCTCGGGCGATGACGACGCGAGGATAGCGACCGGAGTGTTCGCCGAGAATATTAAAGATTTGTCGCAGCGCGTCGACGACGGCGGGTTTTTACACACCTCTTATTATATGGCGCCGTCGTGGTGGTACAACGGTTTCGGCGCGTGGATGGAAAATTTCAACTCATATTATAACGATATGTACAGCCGCGACGGCGGCAGAGCGCTTATGACGCTTTCCGCGGGCGGATATAACGATGCGGCGGAACGCGGCGTCGCGTTCGGGAACAGACAGCTTATGTATTTCCCCGAAAGCAACGTGACTTTCTGCGGTCACAGGGTGCGCGGCCATTACACCGTCGTTATAAACAAGCCTATGCTGTACTCCGAGGTGCTGACGGGAATAGGCTGGCCTACACAGTATACGGAGGAAAAATTCGGCAAAGATCACAAAAAACTCGGCAACCACGAGACGGACGGTCACGGTCTTATGATGATGGCTAACTGCGCCGTTTATAAAAGGCACAAGGACCCGGAGGCATGGGCGAACGAACATTTTGACGAGTTCAACGAGGCGGCTGAATGGATAATATGGTGCCTTGACAACCCGGAGCTTTCGTTTTCAAAGGACGGTCTTCTTTACGCGGAATCCGAAGCCGGAATGAACGATCACACGCTTTACTGCAACCTCGCCTGTTATCTCGGGCTTTCAGGTTACGCTGAGATCGCCTCCGGTCTCGGAAAAAACGACGTCGCCGAAAGATGGAAAAAGTACGCCGAAGGACTTTACGGCGCGATACTTTCGCACCTTTCGGACGGACAGAACTGGATAAAAGAAAAATACGGCTTTTTCCACGACAGCGCGGTAACGTTCTGCTCCGATTTGTTCGGATACGATTTATCGCTTTTCCCGGAGGAGCTTGTAAAGCTGTCCCGGAATTCGTATGAAAAAGACGCGGAAAAGACGCTGTCGCTCAGATACGACGGCAGCGGCGGCCTCGGCTACAACACGTCAATGATAACTCAGAACGCTCTTCTGCTCGACCGGTCG
>JAGDCE010000136.1 GCA_017958705.1 Clostridia bacterium | reverse complement strand
TTATTCAGCTAAATTGCTCGCTTACGCTCGCAGCTAAATTGAAACCTGTCGGTTTCAGCTAAATTAAATTCGCCTCTTTCAGCTCGCGTCAGCGAATTTAGCTTGCGAAGCACATTTAGCTATGCGGAGCATAATTTAGCTCGCCGCTCGCGGCGAATTTAGCTGCGGTGTACTTCCTTACGAAGTACACCGCTATGCGCGATTATTCTGTTATATCTCATTTTTCAATGATACATACGGCGTGAGCGGATATGCCTTTGCCGGTTCCGGTGAAGCCGAGTTTTTCCTCGGTCGTCGCTTTAACGTTTACGTCCGTTACCGGCACGCCGAGGCATGCGGCGAGGTTCTGTGTCATCTGCGGAATGTACGGTGAGAGCTTCGGCCGTTGTGCGATCACCGTCACGTCGACGTTTCCGATCCTGTATCCCGTATCCGAGATCATGGAAACGACTTTTTTTAACAGCAGCGCGCTGTCGATCCCTTTATACGCCGGATCGCTGTCCGGGAAATGATGACCGATATCGCGCAGCGCTGCGGCGCCGAGCAGCGCGTCGCATACCGCGTGAATCAGCACGTCTGCGTCGGAATGGCCCAGCAGACCTTTGTCGTGCGGTATATTCACGCCGCCCAGTATCAGAGGACGGCCGCTGACGAGCCTGTGCACGTCGTAGCCGTGCCCGATGCGTACGCTCATTTGTCACCTCCGCGGCTTTTCAGTATCGCCTCGGCGCAGTAAACGTCCTCCTGCGTGGTGATCTTTATGTTCTCCTTGCCGAGATCACAGATATATATCTTGAACTTCAGCCTCTCGACGAGCGAGTTGTCGTCTGTCGCTTCAAAACCGTCCTTTTTGGCGGAGAGAGCCGCGGCGCGGTACATATCGTACTTGAATATCTGCGGAGTCTGCGCGTGATATATCTTGTCGCGATCCACGGTCTCTTTGATGAACACGCCGTCTTCGCTGAGCTTCAGCGTGTCGACAGGTTTCGTCACGGCCGTCGCCGCGCCGTAGTGATACGCCCAGGTGCAAACCTCGGAGATCATTCCGGGTGTTATGAGGCACCGGACTCCGTCGTGGATCGTAACAAAATCCGCGTTTTTATCGACCTTGCTCAATCCGTTGAGCACAGAGATCTGCCGGGTTTCACCACCGGCGACGATATGTTTGACCTTCTTGAAACCGTACTGTTTATAGAACTGTCTGTATTCGTCAAACTCGTCCTTACGGACGACGAGGATTATCTCGTCGATATCCTCGCACGCTTCAAATTGCAGGACCGTGCGAACGATGACGGGAACACCCTCGATACATAGCATCTGCTTCGTCTGACCGTCCGGCAGATTCATCCTCGTACCGGCACCGGCGGCGACGATAATCGCGCTGTTGAACCAGTCTCTGTGATCAACGCCGAACAGCTTTTTCATAGCCCGTGTGAATTTGTTATACGGGCTTTTCCTTACGTCGCGGCTCATCCTTCGTACCCGTAGCCGGCGTCAAAAGCGCGGCCGTTGGCCTCGCGCAGCGCCGCTTTCGAGGCGGGAAGAGAATCGGTCAGGACTCCTCTGATATAGTCGTACTCGAACAGACCTGTGTGCTTTATTACAAATCCGAGCATAATGACGTTGACAAGCTTCGGAGATCCGAGATCGTTCGCCATCTGCGTCGCGGGGATGAAGAAAGACTCTATATCGTTCCTCTCCGGTCTTTTGTCGATCAGCGTTGAATCGGCAAACAGCTTTCCGCCGGGCGTTATTCTCGGCATGAATTTATCATACGACTGGATGTTGAAGGCGACAAGCGTGTCGGGCGAGCCGATGATCGGAGAGCTGATATCGGTATCGGACAGGATCACGCTGCAGTTGCAGGTGCCGCCGCGCTGTTCCGGACCGTATGAGGGTAGCCACGTGACGTTCAAATCCTTGTCCATGCCGGCGGTAGCGAGCTTTTTGCCGAGGAAGAGGATCCCCTGGCCGCCGAATCCGGCGAGTATGATCTTATTTGTCATCCTGATCGCCTCCCATCGCGTTTCTGTCGACGTAAACTCCGAGCGGATAGAACGGTATCATCTTCTCGTCAACGAATTTCAGAGCGTCCGTCGGCGACATGCCCCAGTTCGTCGGGCAGGTCGACAGCACCTCGACGATGGACAGCCCCTTCTTGTCGATCTGATTCTGGAACGCCTTCTTTATCGCCTTTTTCGCGGTGCGGACGTTTCTAACGTTGTTCACCGCGACACGTTCCGCGTACGCCACGCCGTCAAGCGTGGAGAGCATCTCGCAAACGTGGATCGGGTTGCCCTGGATCAGCTTCTGTCTGCCGTAAGGCGATGTCGTGGTGACCTGGCCCGGCATCGTCGTCGGCGCCATCTGGCCGCCGGTCATACCGTAATTCGTATTGTTTATGAAAATTATCGTTATGTTTTCACCGCGCGCGGAAGCGTGGACGGTTTCAGCCGTGCCTATCGCGGCAAGGTCGCCGTCACCCTGATACGTGAATACGATCTTGTCGGGATGCGTGCGCTTCACGCCGGTCGCAACCGCCGGTGCGCGGCCGTGCGACGCCTCGATAAAGTCGCATTCAAAGTAATTGTACGCGAAAACCGCACAGCCGACCGGTGCGACGCCAATCGTATCACCCTCTATCCCGAGTTCGTCGATGACCTCGGCGACGAGTCTGTGCACTATACCGTGCGTGCAGCCGGGGCAGTAGTGCATCGGCACCTGCGAAAGTGCCTTCGGTCTTTTATATACTATCATTTCAGGCCTCCGGAAATCTTTATGATCTGTTCGAGCACGTCCTCGGACGAAGGCAGGCTTCCGCCGGTACGTCCGAAGAATTCAACGGGTTTTCTGCACTGAACGGCGAGTCTGACGTCGTTCACCATCTGACCCATGTTGAGTTCGACCGAAAGGAACGCCGAAGCCGTATCCGCAAGACGGAGAAGCTCGGGAGCCGGGAACGGCGAAAGCGTTATCGGGCGAAGCAGTCCGGCTTTGATGCCGCGAGCTCTCGCCTCGTTTACTGCGGCTTTTGAGATCCTCGCCGTGATGCCGAACGAAACGATGACGATATCGGCGTCGTCGCAGAGATAATTCTCGTATCTTATCTCGTTTACATCGACCAGTTCGTACTTTTTCGCTCTTTCTAGTATGTTCGATTCAAGCTCTTCGGGTTTTAAGAAAAGAGAAGTGTGAATGTTCTTTTTGCGCTTGTTGCCGTGGCCGTTCGCTGCCCAAGGCTTTTCGGGCTCGGGCGTGAAATGAAGCGCGTCGAAATCGACCGGCTCCATCATCTGACCGAGTGCGCCGTCTGCAAGAATGAGCACCGGCATCCTGTATTTATCGGCGATACCGAACGCGTCGGCTGTAAGCTGCGCCATCTCCTGCACGGACGACGGGGCGAGCACGAACAGGTGCATGTCACCGTGACCAAGCGCCTTAGTCGCCTGATAGTAATCAGACTGCGCCGGCTGAATGCCGCCGAGGCCGGGGCCGCCGCGCTGCACGTTCAATATGACGCACGGCAGATCGCAGCCGACTATATAACTGACGCCTTCGCTTTTAAGGCTTATGCCGGGGGAAGACGACGAGGTCATGACCCTGACTCCGGACGCCGCGGCGCCGTATACCATGTTTATAGCCGCGACTTCACTTTCAGCCTGCAGGCAAAGCCCGCCGACTGTCGGCATCTTTTTGGCCATATATTCGGCGATCTCCGTCTGCGGAGTTATGGGATAGCCGAAATAGTAACGGCATCCCGAGCGTATCGCCGCCTCTGCGACGGCTTCGTTGCCTTTGATCAAAACTTTTGCCATTGATCGCTCCTCCTTATTCCCTTATGACCGTGATCACCGCGTCCGGGCACATAAGCGCGCAGGAGGCGCAGGCGATACAGCTTTTTGCATCGGTCAGCTGCGCGGGGTGATAGCCCTTTGCATTCAGCACCGCCGTGTCAAGAGAGATAATTCCCTTCGGACACGCCGCGGCGCAGAGACCGCAGCCTTTGCAAAGATCGATCTCAAAAATTACCTTGTTCATATCAATCACCTTTTAAAAAAGTTTTTTTGTCGTATCTTTCAGTTTAAGGATATCGCCCGGTACGTTCGGAGGATCGTTGTTCATATACGAAGTGAAGAGAAGTCCTGCGCCGGCGGCGTCCGACAGAGATTTCGCATATCCCGCAGTCGCCTCGATATCGGCGGACGTCGTTTCGGCGCCAATATTGCTGTTGTTGACGAGTGCGGTGACGGTCAGACCGCACGCCGCTTCTATCTCCTTCATGACGGTCAGCGCGTCCTGCCATTCGCCGGTAAGCGGCCTGTAAGCGTTGAAAACGTATATGACGACCGGATCGAGCCGCAGGAGCTTTTCGTGCAGATACCCGAGTGAGATCGCGCCGAGCATGTCGCCTCCGACGTCGATCACGACGGAGGCGCCGTTCTGTGCGTCCGTCAGCGCGGTATTTACGAGCGGCGAGACCGCCGGGATGTCGACGTTCGTGTTTGCGAACTCCGGAATAACGACCTTCACGCCGTATGGCTCAAGGAACCTTGCCGTGTCCGCGGCGCGGAAATAAGGATTTACGTTGTCGTAATCTATAAGATACGTCTGACCGTATGACGACAGACGCTTTGCAAGCTCCGCCGATACGTTCGTTTTGCCGCAGCCGAAGTGCCCCGTCACAACGACGACTCTGCCGGCGAGAGCAGACGCCGAAAATTCTCTCATTACCGTGACCCGTTAAACATTGATTTTATTTATAATATCACACAGTAGATTAAATTGCAAGTTATTTACGTAAAAATTTCAAAATTCTTTTTTTGTAGGATTTGTAAATACACGCCTCGAATGGAGGAATACAAATAAATATAATAATTTATTCGGTATTCTGTATTGAAATATGATTTTTGATGTGTTATAATAAGATACCAATATTATACCGTATTGCGGGAGAGCGGATATGAGCCAGTTTTTCAACACAGTGGCGCGACAGTTTTCGAATCTGTGGTCGATCATAAAATCGATCAGGATCATCGACGTCCTTGACATCATAATCGTCGCCGTCATCATCTACTACGCTTACAAATTCATAAAGAACAGGAGGGCGTCAAGGCTTGCGATCGGCGTCGTGCTTTTGCTGATCGTATTTATAATCAGCGACGTCGTGCATATGTACGCGCTGAGTTTTATCCTGTCCAACGTTTTCCAGATAGGGCTTATCGCGCTCGTCATCCTGTTCCAGCCCGAGCTCCGCTCCGGGCTTGAAAAGGTCGGAGCGCAGCCGTTGAAGGGCTTCAAGAACATATCCGATTCGCGTGCGTCGGCCGAAACGACTTCGATGATCTCTAACGTCTGCGAAGCCGTGACGGACATGTCGGCATCGAAGACCGGATGTCTTATCGTTATCGAGCGGCTTACGAAGCTCGGCGATATTGAAAAGACCGGTACCGTACTTACCGCCGACCCGAACGCGTCTCTTATCAAGAATATATTCTTCAATAAAGCGCCTTTGCATGACGGCGCGATGATAATCTCGGACAACAAGATCTGCGCCGTCGGATGCTTCCTCCCGCTTTCACAGAAAAACGATATTTTCCGCGATCTCGGCACACGCCACCGCGCGGCGATCGGCATGAGCGAGAACAGCGACGCGATCGTCATCGTGGTAAGCGAAGAGACAGGAACGATATCGCTCGCGCTCGACGGCGAGCTGAAGCGCAACTTCGATTACACGTCGCTTAAAAACCAGCTTTACGCGCTGCTCGTGACAGAGCCGAGAACTCTCAAGCTCCACAACAAGAAAAACGACGGAGGTGAAAACGCATGAGCAAACGTGACGATACCTACGTCGCCTCGAGCGGTGAATACACCGTAAAGAAAAACAAGGGGCTCGATCTTGCGGCAAAGATCATATCCGTGCTTTTCGCGTTCATCATCTGGCTTTACGCCGTCAGCGCCAACAGTCCCGTATACGAAAGGACGATCACCGGCGTCGCGGTCGCGGTCGAAAACGTACCGACCGGTCTTTCCGTGATATCCGGCCTCGATCACACGATCGACATAAAGGTCACCGGCAAACGCACCGAGGTGCTCGCGCTCACCGCCTCCGAGATAACGGCGTACGTCGACGCGTCGGCCTGCGTCGACGCGGGGCTTCATACTCTCACGGTCAACGTGACGCTGCCGAGCGGGATGACGCTTTCGGAGAAATATCCCGACACCGTGACGATCTACCTCGGCACCACGACGTCGAAACAGCTGCCGATCCTTATAAATCTGCGCAACTATTCCGTCGAACTCGACTGCGTGCTTGAAAAATCAACGCCCGAGCTGTCGTTCGTAACCGTCCGCGGTCCCGCCGACGAGCTTGCAAAGATCAAGGAAGCAGTCGTTACGATCGAACCCGGTTATATCACGTCTTCGATGACGGCGTCCGGCACCGTAGTCTTATACGATGATTCCGGAAAGGTCTACTCCAACCCGTACGTAACGAGCTCCGTTTCCGACGTTCTCGTCAGGATAGAGGTGCACAAATACAAGACCGTTCCGCTCACCGTAGATTATAAATACGGTTATTACAACGATAAAAACGTGAACGTCACGCTCGATCCGGCGGAGATCCGCATCAAAGGCTCGTCCGAGATTATCGACGATATCGATTCGATAAACGTCGCCACGATTGACGAGACCGGTATAATGAACGACGGCAGCACTGTTTACGAGCTGTCGCTGCCCGACGGAGTATCCGTGACGGATGACGTAAAAAACGTCCGCGTCTCGATCAAGCATCTCAACACCGCCGTCCGCACGTTCTCAGTGAGCAATATAAGACTTGACAACGCCGAGGACGGACGCAGCTACGAATTCATGAACGACAGTGTAAACGTCACGCTTCGCGGCACGGTCGGCGAATATTTCTCGTATTTCGACGCGTCCGATATTACCGTCGTCCTCGACATGAGCGGATATCACGGCCTTACCGGCAATTTCACGATCCCGGCAAAGATCGAAATACTCAACTCGTCGTCCACGAGCGTGATCTATCCGCTCGGCTCGTATTCGGTACACCTCGTCATAAGCTGAATGAGATTCATAATAAGACAGATCGCACTGCCGCCGGACGTCCCGCGGCAGTACGCCGTTGATAAGGCTTCCGACATGATCCGGTCGTGCGGTGCTCGCTTGACCGGAGCCTCGATCTGCCGCGTCTCCGTAGACAGCCGCAAGAAAAACGATATCAAACTCGTTTATTCGGTCATAGCCGACTGCGAAGGCGGCGCGGACCGTCTTATCAAAGCGGGATTTGAGCCGTACGCCGAAAAAGAGCTTACCGTCTCGTTCGGCGACGAGCCTGTCGACGGAAATATAGCCGTGATCGGGTTCGGGCCTGCCGGGATATTCGCGGCGCTGACGCTTGCCGGGAACGGCTTCGGCGTCACGGTCTATGAGCGCGGAAAAAACACGGACGAACGCGCCGCGGACGTTGAAAAGCTGACAAATGAAGGGATTCTCGACCCGGAATCGAATGTTCAGTTCGGTGCGGGCGGCGCCGGCACATTCTCCGACGGTAAGCTTATAACCCGGATAAACGACCCCGCGTGTTCTTACGTCCTGCGTCAGCTCGTCCGTTTCGGCGCGCCGGAGGATATCCTTATAAACGCGCGGCCTCATATCGGCACCGATCTGTTAAGGAACGTGATACGAAACGCCGAGAATCACCTCGTGTCGCTCGGCGCAGAGATCCGGTACAACATGAAGATCACCGACGTAAAAGAAAGCGGCCGCGGCGTTGTGCTTTGCACGCAGGGAGGGGAAGAATATTATTCCGCCGCCGTCCTTGCGACCGGTCACAGCGCACGCGATACGTACGGTATGCTGTACGGGCGCGGCGTGGCGATGGAGAAAAAGCCGTTTTCCGTCGGATGCAGGATAGAGCATCTTCAGCGCGACATAGACCGCGCGATGTTCGGCGAGGGCGCCGAAAAATACGCGGGATATCTGCCTCACGCGGAATACAATCTCTCGGACAGAGAAGGCGGCCGCGGCGTTTACAGTTTTTGCATGTGTCCCGGCGGATCCGTTATATGCGCCTCGACTGAGCCTGACGGCGTCGTCACGAACGGCATGAGCCTTCACGCACGGGAAGGCATTAACGCCAACAGCGCTGTTGCCGTTTCAATTCTGCCCGAAGATATACAGGGCGGAGTATTGTCCGGCATCGATTTTCAAAGGTCGATCGAACGCGCCGCTTTTTCTGTATCCGGCGGATTCATCGCGCCGGCGCAGACCGTCGGCAGCTTCCTTAACGGAAAGCCGAACGCGATCGGCGAAATCGCGCCTACTTACAAACCGGGCGTTGTGATGACGGATCTGCGTGCTGTACTGCCAAAGTTCGTTTCATCCGCGCTCGATACGGGAATAAGATATTTTGACAGAAAGATACGCGGCTTTGCCTCTGACGGTGCCGTTCTGACGGCGCCTGAGACGCGTACCTCCGCGCCGGTGAGGATCCTGCGCGACGCTGAACACGTCTCGCTCTCCGTGCCGTCGCTTTACCCGTGCGGGGAAGGCGCCGGATACGCCGGCGGCATCACCAGCGCCGCAGCTGACGGTATCAACACCGCGCTGAAGATCATAAGCAGGTTCAAACCGAATAACTGACAGAAAGCTGATCTGTAATGATAACAAGAAAGAAATGGACCCAAAAGGATTTTGATTCCGAATCCTCGTCACAAATCGCCGAGGCGCTTTCGCTTTCGCCGATCACCGCCGCTTTACTTTCACAGCGCGGTTGTTATGACAAAAAAAGCGCGCTCAGCTTCATAAATAAAGAAAACGCCACGATGCACGATCCGTTCCTGCTTACCGACATGGACAAAGCGGTCATGCGGATCGTCAAAGCCGTGCACAGACACGACAAGGTAATGGTATACGGCGATTACGACGTCGACGGCATAACCGGCACGAGCGTACTCGTCCAGTTTTTCCGCGGACTCGGTCTCAACGTCGGATATCATATTCCGGAGAGGCTTACGGAGGGCTACGGCGTAAACTCCGACGCGGTCAAGGGCTTCGTATCCGAGCACGTTTCGCTGATCGTCACTGTCGACACCGGCATAACCGCGAACGAGGAAGTAAAGCTCGCGAACGAGCTCGGCATGGACGTGATCGTCACCGACCACCACGAATGCCGCGAAAAGCTTCCCGACGCCGTTGCCGTGATAGACCCGAAGCGCCCCGATAACAGATATCCGTTCACGGACCTCGCCGGCGTCGGCGTGGCGTTCAAGCTCATATGCGCTTATAACTGCTATATCACGACCGGCAGGACCGGTTACGATCCCGAGGACAGAGAACTGATCTTCGAGGTCATACGCGACTGCTACAAGCAATACGGGGACATCGTCGCGCTCGGCACGATCGCCGACGTCATGCCCGTCATGGGCGAAAACAGGCTCATAATCGCGTACGGCCTCAACAAGATGAAGAAGACGAAGAACAAAGGTCTTCTCGCGCTGCTTCGCGCGTCCGAGATCATAACAGGTGACGGCGAGGCGAAGAAGATCACGTCGACTTCGGTCGGATTCATACTCGCGCCGCGTATCAACGCCGCGGGCAGGCTCGGTTCCGCATCGCGCGCCGTTGAGATGTTTCTGACGGACTCCGACGATCAGGCCGCGGAGCTTGCCGCGTGGCTCTGCGATATGAACAAGGAACGGCAGAGCGTAGAGATAAAGATCCTGCAGGAAGCGGAAGAACAGATCGCTAAAAAAATCGACGTCAGCAAAAACCGTATAATAATCTTAGACAGCGACACGTGGCACCACGGTGTGATAGGCATCGTCGCGTCAAGGATCACAGACAAATACCACCTGCCGTGTATCCTGATTTCATTCGACGGCAGTGAAGGAGACGGAAAAGGTTCAGGACGCAGTATCGACGGTTTCGATCTTTTGGCGGCGATAACCGCCTGCTCGGAGAAGCTCGTTAAATACGGCGGGCATAAGTATGCCGCGGGACTTTCACTGTGCCGCAGTGATCTTGACGCTTTCCGTGAGATGATGACGGCCTACGCAAACGAGCACATAACGGACGATATGCTCGTATCAAACGTCGAATACGATCACGAGCTGACGGCGGACGACGTTTCCGTGCAGCTGGCGAACGAACTTTCAAAACTCGAGCCGTACGGTGAGGGCAACCCCGTGCCGCTGTTCCTTATGAGAGACGTTAAGGTCACCGATATAATCCCTCTCAAAGAAGGGAAGCACACCCGTATCTGCTTTACCGCGGACGGCAAACCGATCCAGGCGATGTACTTCGGGATGCCGACGTCTGAGCTGCCGTACATTCCCGGCGACAGGGTCGACATACTGCTAAATCTTTCCGAAAACGAATACCGCGGCACCGTTTCTGCTCAAGTCCTGATCCGCGACATGCGGTATACCGAGGATTATTTTGCGCAGTTCGAAGCGGATATGAACGTTTACGAGTACATATGCGACGACATCATCCTTCCGCAAAACGAACATATTCCGAATCGCGACGACTGCGCGGCGGTGTTCAAGCTTATAAAAAAGCACACGCAGAACAACGCCTGCGCCGATATTAACGCAAACAAAGCCGTGAAGACCGAACTCAAAAACGTCGAATACGTCAAGTTCAGATTCATACTCGACATATTCACGGAGCTCGGGCTTATCCAGACCGCCACCGCGGACGGTGTGACGTTCTCTGTGAAGCTTCTGCCTTCAAGTGAAAAGAGACCTCTCGCCTCGTCTCACATATATCAAAGACTCAACGGTGTTGACTGAACCGTAAAGGGAAAAAGATGAACGATAACGAAACCGCAAAAACAAACGCCGCATTGCTTGACGAGATACCGGATGAAGCAAAAAAACTGTTTCAGACGCTTATCAACACCGGCAAAAGGTATGATCTGTCAAAGATAAGATCGGCATATGAATACGCCGCTGAGCTTCACGAAGGTCAGTTCCGTCTCAGCGGAGAAAAATACATATCGCATCCGATCGCGGTCGCCGAGATCGTTGCGGAACTGGAGCTCGACACGGACTCGGTCTGCGCCGCGCTTCTTCACGACACCGTTGAGGACTGCGCCGACAAGACGGATCTGACTACGCTCAAAAAGAAATTCGGTCAGGACGTATCAGAACTCGTTGACGGACTCACAAAGCTCTCGGCGTTCCAGTTCGAGGACAAGGAGGAAGCTCACCTCGAGAACCTCCGCAAAATGTTCCTTGCCATGTCAAAGGACGTACGCGTCACGTTCATCAAGCTCTGCGACAGACTCCACAACATGCGTACGCTCAGCGCCAAACCGGAAGAGAAGAGACGCACTATAGCGCTTGAGACGATGTACGTTTACGCCCCTCTCGCTCACCGCCTCGGTATGCAGAAGCTGAAGCAGGAGCTGGAAAAGCTGTCGCTTCAGTATCTCGACGCTATCGGCTACGAGGAAGTCGAAAAGGAGATCAAGAAGCGTTACGGTCAGAACAAGGATTTTCTCGATCGCGCAAAAGAACAGATACGGCAGAAGCTCGAAGAAAACGGCATGAAATTCACGCTCGAGGGCAGGGTAAAATCCGTTTACAGCATCTACAAGAAAATGTACCGCAGCAACAAGAGCTTCGACGAGATATACGATTTCTACGCGATACGCGTTATCGTGGAAACTGAGCTCGAGTGCTATACCGCGCTCGGTTTCATACATGAGATGTTCAAGTCGATGCCCGGCAGATTCAAGGATTATATCTCCACGCCGAAACCTAACAACTACAGATCCTTGCATACGACGGTCATCGGACGCGACGGCATACCGTTCGAGGTGCAGATCAGAACTTACGAAATGCATCACGTGGCGGAATACGGTCTTGCCGCGAACTGGAAATATAAGACCGGCGCGACCGCCGACGTCAACATGGATCAGCGCCTGCGCTGGATACAGGAGATAGTAGAAGCGGAAAAGGATACGCGCGATCCGGACGAGTTTATTGACGCGCTTAAAATCGATATTTTCCAGGACGAAGTCTTCACGTTCACGCCGAAAGGCGAGGTCAGATCACTTCCGCAGGGCTCGACCGTCATCGATTTTGCGTACGCGATCCACTCCGAGATAGGCAACAAGATGATCGGAGCGAAGGTCAACGGCATGATAGTTCCGATAGATCACGTCCTCGTCAGCGGCGAGATCGTTGAGATACTGACGACCTCGTCTTCAAAAGGTCCGAGCCGCGACTGGCTGAAGATAGTAAAGACCACTCTGGCGCGGAACAAGATCCGCCAGTGGTTCAAGAAAGAGCAGAGGACGGAGAACATCGCCGTCGGCAAAGCCGAGATCGACCGGGAATTCAAAAAATACGGCGTGCCGTATACTGAAGCACAACGGAACGAGGTCGTCGGAAACGTCGCCGCGCGCGTCGGCATATCGGACGCCGAGGACGCTTACAACGCGATAGGCTACGGCGGCATAACGGTATCGAAGCTTTCCGGCAAGCTGCGCGAGGAATTCGAGCGCGTCGTGCGTCCCGAGGTTCAGCAGCCGAGGCCGCAGACGGTTGAAGAAATAACGGAACAGAACAAGGCGAAGCACAAGAAGAGTGAAAACGGCGTCATCATCGACGGAATCGACGGCGTCGTCGTCAAGTTCTCGAAATGCTGCAACCCGATACCGGGCGACAAGATCGTCGGCTTCGTCACGAAAGGCTTCGGCGTATCCATACACCGCTGCGACTGCAAAAACGTCCTTGCGATGGAAAAGGACGATGAAAGCCGCTCGAGGCTCGTCAGCGCCGAATGGGACAGCTACACCGTATATCCGAGTACTGGATTCGAGGCGCAGCTGCAGGTGATCTGCCGCTCATCGATGACCGTCATCGCGGACATAGCGTCAACACTTGCCGATATGCACGTGAATCTGCTCGGAATGTCGATGCAGCAGAAGCAGAGCAACGAGACGATCGTTTATATCACCGTCGCCTGCAGCAATACCGCGCATCTCGATACGATCGTATCGCGCCTGCGCTCCGTACGCGACGTTGAGGAGGTCATAAGGAACTGATATGAGAGCTGTCATACAAAGAGTAGAACGCGCCTCCGTAACGGTCGACGACATTGTTAAGGGCAGCTGCGGAAAAGGCTTCCTCGTGCTTTTGTGCGTTATGGAAAACGACACGGAAAACGAAGCCGCGCTGATGTGCCGCAAAATTGCAAATATGCGGATTTTCGAGGACGAAGCGGGCAAGATAAACAGATCTCTGTCCGACGTCGGCGGCGAGCTGCTCGTTATCTCACAGTTCACGCTCGCGGCTAACTGCGTCCACGGGAACCGCCCGGATTTTCTGTCCGCTGCGAAGCCCGACGAAGCGAACCGTCTTTTCGGGTACTTCATCGATCTGATCAGCCAGACGGTACCGCACGTGCAGACCGGGGTTTTCGGCGCTCACATGACCGTAGAACTTATAAACGACGGTCCTTTCACAATCACGCTCGACACGGACGAGCTACAAAAAAAGAAAGTCTGATAACATGAAGCTTATCACCGAAGGCGATATAAACCAGTATTATCTGCAGACGCTTTGCATGCTTTTCTTTCCGAGAGCAAAATTTTCAAACACTGAAAAGCTCGGCCCCGACACGCCGGTCGCGATAGTCAAAGTGACGTCCGACGAGACGACGGCGTACGCGGAGGCGTCCCTCGCGCTCGGCAGCAGATCGGTCCTGAAATATCATTCCGAAAACTACCGCCCGGACGAGCCGGCACAGAACACGAGAAGCATTGCCGCAAGCAAAGCGTTCTTTTTTGCCGCCACGGAATTCTGCGGTTACAATCCGCCGTGGGGACTTCTCACGGGCGTTCGGCCGACAAAACTCGCGTTCGACCGCATAAACGCCGGTATGACGAAGGACCAGACCGTAAAGTCACTGCGCGCGGATTATCTGATGTATCCGAAAAAAGCGATACTCGCCACTGATATCGCGCGCACTGAAGCGAAGATTATAAAAAATTACACGGATAAGGACTGTTCCGTCTACATATCGATCCCGTTCTGCCCGAGCAGATGCGCGTACTGCTCGTTCATCAGCTACGCCACGAAGAAGTTTTTATCGCTGATACCGGATTATCTTGAAGCGATGAAAAAGGAAATGCGGCTTTTATCGGCGATGATAAAGGATCTCGGAATGAACGTCGTGACCGTTTACGTCGGCGGCGGAACGCCTTCCACGCTTGACGAAAAACAGCTCGGGTCGCTTCTGTCGTGTATCGACGAATGCTTTGATACGGCGTCGCTTCACGAGTATACGTTCGAGGCGGGCAGAGCCGACACGATAACGGCGGAAAAACTCGCGCTGTGCAAAGAGCACAACGTCACGCGTGTCTCGGTCAATCCTCAGTCACTGTGCGACGAAGTGCTGAAAAACGTCGGCAGGCTCCACACAACGAAGCAGTTTTATCAGGCGTACGAGCTTGCGGTAAAATCCGGAATTCCGCACATAAACACCGATCTCATCATCGGTCTGCCGGGCGATACTTTCAAGACGTATTCGGACACGATAGAGAAGATAACGGAGTTATCTCCCGACAATATAACTGCGCACACGTTCGCAATGAAAAAGAGCTCAGCGCTCACCGTTTCCTGTGAGAACGTCGTGACGGAGGACAACAGCGAACTCGTCAAATGCGTAGACTACACGCAGATCGTGACGAAAAACGCCGGTTACTACCCGTATTACATGTACCGGCAGAAAAATTCCGCCGGGAATCTTGAGAACGTCGGTTTCTGCAAAAAAGGCGCTGAGGGGATATACAATATCCTGATGATGGAAGAAGTTCACACCATATTCGCCGTAGGCGCCGGCGCAGTCACGAAGCTTACCGGGCAGTCCGGCAAGCGGATCGAGCGCGTTTTCAATCCCAAATATCCGTACGAGTATCTGGCTCAGGACCGCGAGGCGGAGCATCAAAAGCTTGAAGAAAAAGCACGCGAATTTTTTAAAATAACCGAATAATATAAACCG
>JAGDCE010000011.1 GCA_017958705.1 Clostridia bacterium | reverse complement strand
TCGTTTATTAAAGATGCAGGGCTAATAATTGTTAAGCAATATGATACAGAGTTTGCCCACATATTCGTGGCAGAGAAAAAATCCGAAGTGTCTTTGTCTTAGCAAGCACTGGATTTGGCTATCAATCCGTTGCAGTTGTCGGCGGTAGTACCTTGACAAGCAACGTATTTGGCATGCCAAATCCAAAATGTGTTTGACACATCGCACGCGTGCTGCAAGCATCGCGTTTGCTTGTGCAAACACACGGCATACCTCGACAAGCAACGTATTTGCACAAGCAAATACCGCCGCATGCCTCGTCAGCCGCTTGTTAGGGAGATCCCTAATACCCCGAAAGAAACGGAGCGTTTATGGAAAACAAGATATTACATAAATACTCGATTTTTGAAGTAAAACTTCACCTTGCTGAACTGGAAAAGGAACACGGCAAGGAAGCCGTCAAAGAGCTTATGGGTGAAGAACGATCCGCCGAGATCGAGCGCGAATTCAAAAAAGAAATCGCCCTGCGGCTTGAACCGTACTGGAAAGATATCTACGCCTATGAACATGGCGGCTTTTGGAAAAAGTGGTTCATCGAAATACGATACGTCTTCCGCGAGCACCGCGCCGAGTGCAACGTTCCGAAACACGTCCTTCAAGCAATCGTTGACGATATGATGCCCGACATCCGCGCCTTCTTTGAATCCGAGGAAGGCAAGCGAGAATTTGAGGAGTGGAAAGCAAAAAGAGAGTTTAGTGCCGAAACGGTGCAAAAGACAAAGATCAATACAGAAATAAAATAAAGGAGTACATTTACAAATTGCCTAATAATATTTCAACCTAATAAACAGTTCATCAAAGGGAAGAGACTCACAAGTGGATTTTTGGTTACCATAATTCGCTTCCTCAAAAAAGAAATGAAAAAGGCTATTTTAGGATTAAAGTAATCAGCAAATTGCAATGACTAAAGGGGTGATTATCTTGAATAAGATTGATATTAAACATAAACATCACTATGTTTTTCAAGCGTATCTTGATCATTGGGCTAAGGATGATCAAATATGGTGTTGCCGAAAAAACAAAGTGTTTTTAACTAATACCCTTAATATTGCGCAAGAGCGCGATTTTTATAGGATAAAGGATTTGAATGTTGACGAAGAAAAATTCATATCGGTTTTTCTATATAATCAGCCAAAAGAAACACGCGAAATGGTTATGGACCACATTAAGCTGATGAGGAAACCGATAAAATGGAAAACAGCTATCGATTTGTTTCGAGAAACACTTGAAAAACAGTTTTATCAAGACAAAAATATGCCTTTTGAATTGAGCAATACATTGGAGGATTTTCAAAGATTCGCAGATTCAACTGTAAACGATTTGGTTGAGGATATTTACAGCGAAGATGAGGGAAAGGCAATGGTTTTCTTCAATCAAATAATGAATGAAGATCTCAGCTTTTTCTATAACCCATCATCAAAACAAGAAGATTCTTTTTGTGATTCGAAGCAAAGATTCATTCATTTTCTGTGTTCACAACATTTCAGAACAAAATCGGCACGGGATAGATGGGTAAAGGGAATGGAGGATAATTATAACATAGAGATATTTGAGCGGTATGGTATTGACGCAACAAAAATACGGCCAGATTATCTTGCACACTATGTATTTTGGTATATTGAATCTCATGTTACGGATATGCTATACCAACAAAACACCCATCTCACCTTATTAGTTAACAATACGATTGAACCTTTTATAACATCAGATCAGCCCATAATCAACATGAAAGCAAACTATAAAACAGTTGAAGATGCTCCGGATGAGTTGGTTTTTTACTATCCGATTTCTCCCCATCATGCAGTATTACTTAATGACAAAAACACCGAAAAAAAGATATTAGCGTCCGATGATGATGTAGAACGATATAATGCTATGATTATGAATTCGGCTTATGAAATCATTTTTGCAAACGACCGCAAACTTTTTGAAAAATATCATTTTTAGGATAACAAGGTGAAAACAATGCTCTTACGAATATTGTCAGGCTCATCAATAAAGTTGCTTGCCACAACAAATAAAGTCAAAACTTCCTTAAAAACATGCTAAAGATCTGCTCGATTAAAAAATGAGGAATGCATATGATAATCGACACCACATCTCGTGATGGAATGGAAAAGTCACTTGCTTATTTGATGAATATTTCTGTACCAGAACTTTATCAATTCATTGAAGCGGCCGCAGATTTAGCCAAAGAAGGTCAATGGTGTTTTAATCAAGACCTTTTTGATAAAGCTATGGAAGAATTCTATTCTAATATGATTGAGCAAGAGTTACCAAATGAAATACTGTTTTTTCATTTATCACGAAGACTTAAAGGTTCTGAAAATGAAGTCAGTTATAATTTGCAAGAACTACTCACGTCAAAAAATAGTTTTTCAGAGTTCCTGAAAGCACATCAAATTACTTTTAAACAAGGCGCCGAAAACAAGATAATTCTGTACTATAGAGATAGAGCGATCAGCTTGGAAAATACAATGAGCACGGAAGTGTGTTATCTGCGTAGCAGGCTTGGTTATAACTTAGGTCGAGAAGACTTTTGCTTTAACGGGTTTGCTTTTCGTGATTTGCTAATGAAAAATCAATACACTCGCCAATTATATTATTGTCCTGAAATACTTGAGTGCATTGAAAGATATTTACGGATAAATGGTCTTGTAAATGATTATTCAGAAAAGAGCAACTATATCTGTTTCAAGTATGAATTCCCTATAGAACGTATAATCTTTGATGGAAAAGACGACTTGACGGTTGCGGGAAAACAGCTGAATTTATTATATCAAGTTGCATATCGGCTCTATCAATACACTGGAGATTCTCGTTTTCTAATTGATGATGATAATCCGATTCTCAGACTTAAAGATAATGATAATGCTTCTGTTGATTATTTGGTATCTACAGAAATCATCACCTCTGATATGATTGAATAAAAAGTGCGTCCAAGCCGAAGTTGATTCATAGGTGTTGCTCTATGAGGTTATGTAATGATCTCTATACCATTCTTAAATGTCATATGACCCCAAGTCCGTCTTGCAATGAACGGTTGTTTTGCCGGCATCACCAACCAGTTTCCTTTAAGAAACACTATCAACGGCTTCTACTTAAAAGAGTTTCGATTTGATGTATTCGTGTCATTTTTATGAAACAATAAACAAAACAGATGGAGCGAGGCGAGGAGTTGATTTCCCCGCCTCGTGCGTTTATCGGTATATGATTTCGTTCAATACGACCTCTTCGGCGCGGTTGCGAATCGAGTTCATCTTCTGTACCCAGCCGAGTTGATCTGATCGTTTAAGTGCCTCCGTGACGCCTTCTGATTTTGCGTATTGCAGGACAAAGGTTTCAAGCATTTCCGTTGCTTCTTGATTGACCTGTTTGAGATATTCTTCAAGCGTTCCGTTCATTCGCATGACGCCGACGGTTGGCGGGTGATATTGCTTGAGAAATTCATAGTGCCGGAATCCCCAGACTCCGATGTTACCGATGTTCAGATTCATTTTCTTGACCTCCGTTTTTCATTTTAAGTTTTTCTCGCTTGGAATTGAAATTCGGATAGTCGAAATAAACGACAAATCCGAACCCTTCGCCAACCGGCTTAGGGTTCGGATTTGTACTGTTTGGTGCGGGTAGCAGGGGTCGAACCTGTACGGGTATTCCCATTGGAACCTAAATCCAACGCGTCTGCCAGTTCCGCCATACCCGCGTCGGGTCTTATTCTACCACAAAAATATGAACAAATAAAGGTCAATCGAGCCGGAATTGCGAGTTGTAAAGACCGGCGTAAATACCGTTCTTCGAAAGCAGCTCTTTGTGTGTGCCGCGTTCTTTTATACCCTCGTCGTCCATTACTATTATCTCGTCCGCGTTTCTTATCGTAGTCAGTCTGTGCGCGACTATCAGCGTCGTTCTGCCTGACGCGAGCTTGGATAACGCCTCCTGTATCTGCATCTCGGTGGCGTTGTCGAGTGCAGACGTCGCTTCGTCGAGTATCAGCAGCGGCGGGTCCTTCAGGAACACACGCGCGATCGATATTCTCTGTTTCTGCCCGCCGGAAAGCTTCACTCCGCGCTCACCGACGAACGTATCGTATCCGTCCGGTAAAGACGTCACAAACTCGTCGATGTTCGCGCGTTTTGCCGCCTCTATTACCTCTTCGCGCGTCGCGTCCGGTCTGCCGTATAAGATGTTTTCATACACCGTGCCGGTGAACAGGAAAACGTCCTGCGAGACGATACCGATACTGCTTCGCAGCGAGCTGCGTGTGAGTTTTCTTATATCCTTGCCGTCGACGCTTATGCTGCCTTCCTTTATCTCATAGAAACGCGGGATCAGATTGCACACGGTCGTTTTTCCGCCGCCGGACGGACCGACGAACGCGACCGTCTTTCCCGCCGGGATATGCAGACTGACGTTGTGAAGGACCGTCTGACCGTTTCCGTAATCGAAACTGACGTTATCGAAAACGACGTCGCCTGCCACGTCGGTAAGTTCTTCCGCATCTTCGGCGTCCTCCTCGGGCTGCGTGTCGAGTATCTGCGTGAATCTCTCAAATCCGGTCATGCCGGACTGCAGCTGTTCGATGAACGCCACAAGCGATTTTATCGGCGAAATGAAAACGTTTGCAAACAGCATGAACAGCGCGAATTCGCCGGGTGTGATATATCCTCTGATCGCGCAATAGCCCGATGAAACGATCGCTATCACGTTCAAAAGATCTATTATGTAATCGCTTCCGGACGAGAATTCCGCCATCGCTTTATATGATTTGCGTCTCGCTTCGACGAATTTGCCGTTGTTTTCCCTGAAATGTTCAAGCTCGTAACCGGAATTGTCGAACGCCTTTGACACGCGTATGCCTGAAATGCTGTTTTCGAGCGTGGCGTTCACCTCGCCTATCTGTTCTCTCATCTCCGCGAAAGCCCGCGCCATCTTGATGCGTTTCCACATCGCGAACGCGATCAGTACCGGCATCGACGCGAAGATTATCAGCGTCAGAATGACGTTTACGCGCGCCATCATCACAAACGAACCGATCAGAAGGATGCCGGATATGAACAGGTTTTCCGGGCCGTGGTGAGCAAGCTCGGATACGTCCATCAGGTCGTTTATTATGCGCGACATTATCGTGCCGGTCTTGTGGTCGTCAAAATACGAGAACGGAAGCTTCTGCATATGCTCGAAGACCTCGTTCCTCATCTGATACTGCATCCTCACTCCGACCATGTGGCCGTAATACTGCACCAGATACGCCGCGAACATCTTTACGGTGTATATCGCGACGAGCACGCCGAGCCAGATGAATATCATCTTTACGTTTTTATCCGGAATATAATCGTCGATTATGCTGCGTGATACGATCGGAAGAAACAGATTGCATACCGCCACGATCAGCGAACAGAACATATCGAACGCAAACATCGCCGCGTTCGGTTTATAATACTTTACAAATCTTTTTATCATTACCGTATTCACTCAAACGCCCCACTCTGCGCGAGTGGGGCATTTTCAAATTGTATGACTTATCAGACGTTGCCCTGACGGTCCGCGAGGATCCTCATGATCTGAGCGAATTCGTCGTCGGATATACCGTTATCGTCTTCTTCGGGCTTGTCCTCCTTCGCGGGAACGACGGGCTCCGAGGCAGCCGCCGGAACGACGGCGGGCTTGGGCTGTACGGGAGCCGCAGGCTGAGGCTGTACCGGTTTCTTGATCGGCTGCGCGGGCTTTACGGGCTGACCTTTGATGGAGCCTTCAAAGCCGGTCGCGATGACGATTATCTTCATCTCGTCCTCGAGATCGTTGTCGAAATTCGCGCCCCAGATGACGTTCGCGTCAGCGTGCGTCTCGTTGGAAATGAGCGTGGACGCGGTGACGACGTCGTCCAGTCCGATGTCGGGCGAAGCGGTGACGTTGATGATTATGCCGCGTGCGCCGGTGATCGTGGTCTCGAGCAGAGGGCTCGATATAGCGGCTCTTGCCGCCATTTCCGCTTTGTCCTTGCCTTTCGCCGCGCCTACGCCCATGTGAGCGAAGCCGGCGTCCTTCATGACAGCGCTGATGTCTGCGAAGTCGAGGTTGATTATACCGGTGCCGTTCACGAGCTCGACAATACTGGAAACACCGCGGCGGAGCACGTCGTCTGCGATCTCGAACGCATTGGCGAGCGTGATTCTCGTATCGGATACCTGTTTCAGTCTTTCATTCGGGATTATGATGAGCGAATCGACGGATTCAGCGAGCTTGGATATGCCGGCCTCGGCCTGGTCCATTCTTCTCCTGCCTTCGAAAGCGAACGGTTTGGAGACGATACCGACGGTAAGTATGCCCATATCCTTGGCTATTTTCGCTATGATGGGAGCAGCGCCCGTGCCGGTGCCGCCGCCCATACCGGCGGTCACGAATATCATATCCGCGCCTTCTATCGCCGCGGTAAGCTCTTCTATGTTCTCCTCGGCGGCTCTCGCGCCTATTTCGGGATTGGCGCCGGCGCCGTGGCCTTTAGTGAGTTTTTCGCCTATCGGGATCTTTGTCTGAGCGGAAGAGTTGAGCAGTACGACTTTATCCGTGTTGACTGCTATGAACTCAACGCCCACGATATTTGAGGCGATCATTCTGTTGACGGCGTTATTGCCCGCGCCGCCTACACCTATTACTTTGATTTTGACGAGATTATCGAGCGTGGTATCGAGATCGTATGGCATTTTATTTCCTCCTAAATACGGTAATTATATCTCATTTTGAATTTCGATAATTCAACACATATATAATAATACACGTTTTACGTTTTTGCAATAGGTTTTTTGCAAATTTTCTTGAATTTTACTTTTTTTTAACTTAATCTGCGATTTCGGTGTGTCTGAAAGAGCTTTTTTCGATATCCGACGCATCAATTATACCTTTTTCGTCCGCGGAAAGCGTCGAAATAACGGCTTCGGCGAGCTCAAGTTTTGTTTTTGCGTCCTGCGCGTCTCCGATCACGATGATAAAGCGGTCGTCGTAGCGCAGTTTTACGTTGAATTTTTCGCTCATGTCGACGCAGGTAATATGCGGGCTGATCTCATGCTCCTCGATCGTATCGAGCAGTTTGACCAGATAATTATAATGCGTGCCGGTCTTAAACGTGATTATCTGCCCTGTAACAGCTTTGACTATGTCGCAGCTGATCAGCTCGGTGCATCCTGACGGGATGTTGTTCGTCTGTTCGATTATTTTCAGCTCGTCCGTTATGACGTAGACGTCGCCGCCCATCCGCATATAATATTTGCCGACGCCGTCGGTTACGGTAATGATCAGCTTGTCCGGCAGCTCTTTTTCTATCTTTATCTCGTCAAGCGAAGGATAAGCCGATCTCATCCGCGATTCGAGCGTAGATTTACCTGTCAGTATCAGATTGGAATATGAAGACAGTTTGAGACTGCTCTTCAGCTCCTCCTCGGTAAACCTCGACGAGCCGGTGACCGTCACGTCGGATATCCGGAAAAACACCAGCAGTGCGACGGCAACAAGAACGACGACGGTAAAAGCGATCATGCAGAAGGCGATCGTACGCCGTCTCGCCGTTTTTCTTGCGCGCGTCTCGCGGTAGCTCTGCATCATCAGCGCGCTTCGAGTCTGTTCAGATACGGTGAGCTCGTCCTCTTCCTCGGTATCCTCGCGGCGGATTATCTTTCCGTCCTCAAAATCGAAGCCGGGACCTTTTCCTCCGTTCATCTTTTTTCTCCCGCTATTTTCATCAGCTCCGCGTAAATACGTTCGTCAGCGTCCGGCACGGCGAACGCTTTTACGTTTTCGCACAGCCTGCGGCGCTTTTCGCCGTCGCCGAGCAGCGAGTTTATCGCTTCGTTCATAGACTCGGCGTTGAAATCCGCGTCGCGTATCAGAAGCGCCGCGTCTTTATCGGCGAGCGCCTTTGCATTTTTGTACTGCTGGTCGTCCGTGACGTTCGGCGAGGGCACGAAGACCGCCGCGCGTCCAGCCTCGGCTATCTCGGACGTCGTCATAGCGCCGGAACGGCAGATTATGACGTCAGCCGCCGCCTGACGCAGCGGCATGTCGTATATGTAGTCGAGAAGCTCGACGTTTTCGGCCTGCGCCGCCGCGCCGTACTTCTCTTTGACTTCTTCGTAATTCGCTACGCCCGCGGCGTGGCTCAGACGCACGTTTTTGTGCGACGGCAGATATTTGTTCGCGTATTCCGCCGCGGCGTTGTTTATCGTATCGGCTCCGAGCGAGCCGCCGTAGACGAGCACGCTGAAAGTCGACGCGTCCATACCGAGTTTCGCTTTCGCTTCGGAGCACGACGTTATATCATGTGATCTGCCGCCGGGGTTGCCGACGCGGATTATCTTGTGTCTGTATTTAGGTTTTATATACCCGGACACCTCCTCGAAATTCGTGAATATCACGTCTACGTAAGGAGAAAGCATCCTGACGGCGAGCCCGGGCACGGCGTTCGACTCGTGCACCGCCGTGGGGATATGAAGCGAC
This sequence comes from Clostridia bacterium, assembly GCA_017958705.1. Lineage (GTDB taxonomy): Bacteria > Bacillota > Clostridia > Oscillospirales > CAG-272 > UBA1248. The sequence goes on along the minus strand of JAGDCE010000011.1, from coordinate 17,887 downwards.
GCGGCGGCGCGGCAAAGCGGGTAACAGACGTATCCGCCCGTGCCGACGACGAGGTCGGGGCTGTATTTTTTCAGCAGTTTTTTCGCGCGGAAAACGCTTGTCAGCGTCAGGTACGCCGTCTTTATGTTAGACAGCGACAGACTTCTTTTCAGCCCCTGGATCTCGATATGCTCGAGTGGATAACCCGCGCGCGGGACGAGCCTGTTCTCCATGCCCTTCGACGTTCCGACGAACGTTATATCGGCTGACGGATCGTGATCTTTGATATTGTCTGCTATGGCGATGGCGGGATTTATATGTCCCCCGGTACCGCCTCCGGTCATCATAACTTTCATATCCTATATCTTCTTTTCTCTTGAGAATTTTGATATGCCGAGAAGTATGCCGCATTCCACGAGCAGTATAACGAGCGCGGTTCCGCCGTAACTGATGAACGGCATAGATATACCCGTCGGCGGGAAAAGACCGGTAACGACGAATATATTGAGCAGCGCCTGAAGTCCCACTTTACAGGTTATGCCCGCGGCAAGAAGTCTTGAAAAACAGTCCGGCGCCTTGAACGCGATGACGAAGCCGCGCCAGACGAAAAGTCCGAAAAGAATCATGAGCCCGATCGCACCGATGAAGCCGAATTCCTCGCAGACTATCGCGAAAATGAAGTCGTTCTGCGGTTCGGGCAAATAGAGATGCTTTAGAGTTGAGTTGGTGAAGCCGACGCCGAACAGACCGCCTGAGCCTATCGCATTGAAGCCCTGGATGACCTGCCATCCGTCGTTTAACGGATCGGAATACGGATTGAGCCAGACGTTTAATCTGTCGCTCGTATAATCGGTGAACATTGCTATAAATGCCGCCGCGGCTCCGCCCGCGCCGAGGATGCCGAGCAGCCACGGCAGAGATATGCGCCCCCAGAGCATGACGATCCAGCCGATGAGGAACAGGATTATCGTGCCGGAGAGGTGCTTTTCAAGCAGAGTCACGACGCAGACCGCGCCGACGATAGCGAAAGGTATAAAGACCTCGCGTATGAATACGGGAAAACTCTCTTTGAATCTGCGTTTGAAAACGCTCTTGTTTTTAAGCGTTATAGTCCGGTCGTCGAGATCGCGATACGCTTCGACGTAGCGCGATATGTACCACGCAAGCATCATGACGAGCGCGAGCTTCATTATATCCGTCGGCTGGAAACGGAAGATCTTCAGATCTATCCATCTTCTCGCGCCGTTTACGCTCGTACCGATAACGAGAACCGAAGCGAGCAGAAGGAACGATACGGCGAAAAAAGCCGGCGAGCCCCATTTCATATAGATTTTATAATCAATGGACGAGAACAGCAGCATCGCCGCCGCGCCGAGCGCGACGAAGATCAGCTGACGCTGAACGTAATAATAACTGTTGCCGTAGTCGTGCTCCGCCCACGGATAGCTCGCGGAATATACCATCGCGGTACCGAATCCCACGAGTATGAGTATAATGACGAGAAGCGGTATGTCGGGCATACCGCGGAGCCTGAATATATTTCTTTCCTTTACCTGCTTTTTACGTGCCTCTGCGACCTCAGCGGTCCCGGCGACCGCAGGTACGTTTTCGCTTTTCTGCATTTAGAGCGTCCCCCTGAGCGCAAGGTAGGATACTGCGCACATTACCGCAGTTATGATGCTTGATACGGTGACGATCTTTATTTCTGACCAGCCGCACATCTCGAAATGGTGATGTATCGGCGCCATTTTGAATATACGCTTGCCGGTAAGCTTGAACGACAGCACCTGAAGTATGACGGACGCCGTCTCGATGATGAACCAGAGCCCGAACAGTATGACCGTAAGCGGTGAGTTTATCATGAACGCGCCGCCGACCACGAGTCCGCCGAGGAACAGCGAGCCGGTGTCGCCCATGAATATCTTAGCCGGATAAAAGTTGTATACGAGAAATCCTCCGCACATACCGGCGACGGTGCCGCCGAGCAGCGCGACGTCGTTGCCGCCGATCTTCGACGAGAAAGCGATGACCGCGAAAAACACGCCGACGAGCAGGACGTTCGACGATGCGAGTCCGTCGATGCCGTCGGTGAGGTTGACCGCGTTCACCACACCGGTCAGAAGCAGCGCGGCGATTATAGAGTAGAAGAAACCGATATCAAACGACAGCGAGGTGAACGGTATATGCAGTGAAGTCGTCATATTGCCCGTGAGCCTCATGCCGAGGATGAACAGAACGGCGCAGACGAACTGCAACGCGTATTTCTGCGGCGCCGTCAGGCCTTCGTTCTGTTTTTTGAGCATTTTGACCCTGTCGTCTATCATACCGATAAGGCCGTTGAGCATGGCATATCCGAAAACGAGCGCCGCGCGCGAGCTGACGGAGCGCAGATCCTCGCTTATAAGCCCGGCGACGACGGCGGCGAGAACGCAGAGGCAGAGCGATATTATCATCGCTATGCCGCCCATCGTGGGCGTTCCCTCCTTGCCTTTATGCCAGCGCGGACCGATCTCGAGGATCTTCTGTCCCATTTTAAGACTTTTGAGCTTCGGGATCAGAAATCTCGTGATAAGCGCACACGAGGCGAACGATATGATGAAAGTACAGATTATGATCAACAGCTCAGTTTTCATTTTCATTCTCCGTTACTATTTTTTCAAAAGCTTCCACGGCTCCTTCAAGCCCGACGGAACGGCTGGCCTTGAACATTATGACGTCGCCTTCCTTTGCTTTTCCGGCTATCGCCTTTGCCGCCGTCTCAAACGGCTCGCCATCGTCTATGCAGACGATGCGGTCCTCGTCCATGCCTTCTATCAGCGCACCCGACGCGTATTCCTTCGCCGCCTCACCGTAAGTGTACAGGTAATCAACGCCGAGCTCAGCTGCGGCCGCTCCGACACCGCGGTGAAGCTTCACCGAGTCGTCGCCCAATTCCATCATCTGACCGAGCAGTGCGTGCGCTTTGCCGCCTGTATCTGCGGCGAGCATCATCAGCGTCGACATCGACGCTTTCATCGACTCCGGCGCTGCGTTGTAGCAATCGCACAGGATCGTGAAGCCGCCTTTTTTATAAACCTTTTGTCTCATCCCGGTGTTTTCGAAAGACGCGGTTCCCTGCTTTATCTGCTCGTCGCTCATGCCGGATATACGTCCGCAGATGTAAGCCGCGGCGGCGTTGTACACGTTGTGCATGCCGATCGTCGGGGCTGTGATCCCGCGGCACACCGTGCCGTCCGGGCGTTTCAGATCGAAGCACAGCGTCCCGTTCGGGAAGCTCGGATCGAGTATCCTGTAATCCGCCTCCTGATTTATGAAAGCGTAGTATAACACTTCGTATTTTTCACGGAGCATATCGCGCACGCCCCAGAGCATTCGGTCGTCTCCGTTTAGGATCAACGTCGAGCCCGGCGCCATTCCTGCGGTTATTTCGAGCTTGGCGCGCAAGATGTTTTCGCGGCTTCCGAGTATCTCCATATGAGACGTGCCGATATTCGTTATGATACCGACGGACGGACGCGCGATCAGCGACATGACCTCGATCTCGTGCAGTCCGCTCATGCCCATTTCGAGCACGAGAGCCTCCGTATCCGGTTTTGTTTCGAGCACCGTCAGCGGCAAGCCTATGATACTGTTGTAATTGCCTTCCGTCTTCTGTGTACGGAATCCGTGCGATATGACGGAATAGACGAATTGCTTCGTCGTCGTTTTGCCGACGGAGCCGGTCACGGCGTATACCTTCGGCGACGTGCGCAGAAGGAACCTTGCGGCCATTTTCTGCAGCGCCGCGAGCGTGTCCTCGACCACTATCGCGGTGCCGCGCTCCGGTTCGCGCGTCGACAGGACGCATGACGCGCCGTTGTCGATCGCCGATTCGAGATATTTGTTTCCGTCGGTGTTTTCGCCTTTGAGCGCCACGAACATCGAGCCCGGGACCGCCTTTCGCGAATCGACCGTAAAGCCGTCTATTTCGGCCTGCGGATCACCCGTAAGTCTGCCTTCAGAGAGAGCCGCCGCCTCCGCCGCTGTCATTATCGCCATCGTCATTTCCTCCGTCATTGAATTCCTTTATCAAACTTTCCTCTGAAAACGGACGTTTTCCGTTTTTGTCTTCTTCGTAATCCTCGTGTCCTTTTCCGGCGAGCAGCACGACGTCGTCTTCCTTGCAGCATCCGAGCGCCGCTTTCAACGCTTCAGTCCTGTTCTCGATCACGGTATACGGCCGGCTCTTATCGACGCCTTTCAGGATCTGCGCGATTATATCACCGGGGTCCTCGCTTCTGCTGTTGTCGCTCGTTATAACACAGAGATCGGCCATCCTCGACGCGATGCCGCCCATCAGCCGCCGCTTTCCCGTCTCGCGGTCTCCTCCGCAGCCGAATACGCAGATCAGCCTGTTTTTGCAGATGCGCCGCGCCTCGTTAAGCGCGTTTTCGAGTGCGTCGGGCGTGTGCGCGTAATCTATCACGGCGACCGCTCCGTTTTTCAGCGGATACGGCCGGAACCTGCCCGGCACGCCGTGAAAATCCGAGAGCCCGTCGGCGGCGGTACGCGCGTCCTCGCCGAGTATCTCGGCGCAGGCGAGCGCCGCGAGCGCGTTATAAACGTTGAATTTTCCGAGCACCGGCACGGTGCATTCAGCGGATCCTCTGCCGCGGTACGAAAACGAGACCGAACGATCCGTCAGCTCCGATATCTTTGCCGTATATTCCCCGGAGTATAACGAGAAATGCGGGCAGCGCAGCGTTTTCGTGAACGGATCGTCGCCGTTTGAAATGAAATCGCGGCAAAGCGGTATGAGTTTCTTTTTCGACTCGAAATAGTTCTCTATCGTTTTGTGATGATCGAGGTGATCCTCGGTCAGGTTCGTCATGACTCCGAGCCTTATGCGGCACGGCGACAGTTTTTCGTAATCGAGCGCGTGCGACGAAGCTTCGGTCACCGCGTACGACGCGCCGCCCCCGGCCGCTTCCGACAGGATGCGGTACAGTTTTCCAGGATCCGGCGTCGTCTGATCCGCGCGCTTCGGGATCCCGCGCACGATATTCGACACGCCTCCGATAAGGCAGACAGCGTCCGCGCCGTGAATATGACGGAGAATATGCCAAAGCATGCTCGTGACGGTCGACTTTCCGTTAGTTCCCGTCACAGCCGTCATTATAAGCTTTTCCTGCGGGTTCCCGTAAAAGTTTGCACACGCGAACGCGTACGTTCTGCGCGGATCGTCCGATATCACGTACGGTACGGCGACGTCCGGCTTTTTCCTGCAGATCACCGCCGCGCATCCGAGACTTACCGCGCGGCCGATATGGTCCGCTCCGTCTCCGTGCTCGCCTGAGCACGCGGCGAACAGCGCGCCGGGCGTGACGAGCTCTGAATCGTTTACTACGTCCTTTATCCCGATGCCGGCGTCCGCGCGGATCTCACGCGCTCCGGCACCCCTCAGAATATCGGACAGGGTCAAATATTATCTCCTAATCGTTCAGCGAATGGTCGTCTTGTTCCGAGATCCTGAATTCAACGGTTATGACCGTACCTTCCCTGACTTTGGTTCCCGCCTCCGGGTACTGCTTCACGGCGTAACACTGAGCGGAAGACGAGACTGTGCCCGTCAGATTCACGTTCAGCCCGACGTTCTGCAAAAGTTCTCTGCACTCCTCGACTCCGCGTCCGAGCAAATCGGGCACGGATACCGTATTCACGCCGGCGTCGTCCGTAACGTACAGCAGTACCTTGCCGTTTCTGATCGTCATATCGGTTCCCGGAGCCGGCATCTGTCCGCGTACCGTCGAGCCTTCGCCGACGATCTCCACTGACAGTCCGAGCTTCTTGATAGCCGCGGCGGCTTCGTCGGCGTCTTTTCCGACGTAATTGTCGATGGTCGTGCTTCTGTATTTTTCATCGTCCTCCGAGTACGACGGCAGATAGCCGAGATACGGCAGGACTTCACCCATTATTTTACTGTTATACGGCGCGGCGATCATCGAGCCTTCTTCACGCGAAAGCGTCGGTTCGTCGACGATCACTATCATTGACACCGCGGCGTCGTCCGCCGGGGCGATCGAAATGCAGGATGCGACGCGCAGCGAATATCCGCCTTCCTTGTCCTTTTTGTCTCTTTTTTCACTCGTACCGGTCTTAGCGGCGACTTTGTAACCCTTTACGCCGGCATTCGACGAGCCGAGCTTCTGTGCGACGCCCTGCTCGAGCACGCCCATGACCTCGTTGCTGATCTTTGACGAGATGACCTGTCTTTTAACGTTTGTTTCAAAATCGGCTATTACGTTGTCCTGATCGTCCTCGATTCGTTTGACGAGGTGCGGCGTCACGAGATTGCCGTCGTTTGCAAGGCACGATACCGCGGTGAGCTGCTGTATCGCCGTCGTTTTGAACGTCTGACCGAACGAATATACCGCGAGCTCGACGTTGTTGAAATCGTGTCTCGTGTGGAATATTCCCCCGGCTTCGCCCGGAAGGTCGATGCCGGTCAGTCCGGTATATCCGAGCGCCTGATAATAATCGTAGAACGTCTCGGTCCCTATCTTCTCCGCCGTCATCATCATGACCGGGTTACAGGACTGCTGAAGACCGAGGTCGAGCGTCATCGCGCCGTGACCTTCCGTCTTATGGCAGTGTACGCGGCCGTATCCCTCGACGAAATGGTAACCCGGGCAATAGAACGACGTGCTGTGACTGACGAGAGTTTCCTCAAGCGCCATCGCGACCGTCAGTGGTTTGAATGTGGAACCCGGTTCGTACGTGTCGTTTATCGCCTTGTTCTTCCACATCGTCATCAAAAGCTCGGTGTTGTATTTCAGATACTCCTCGCTGCCCTTTTCGTAGCCGCTCGAATCGAGTTCCTTCTGCGATTTCGCGTCGAGCACGTATGGATCGTTGCAGTCGAAATCCGGCTTCGTCGCCATCGCGAGTATGCCGCCGGTCTTCGGGTCCATTATGACGCCAGTCACCCTGTTGTCGGCGCCGGATTCCTCGAGGCATTCCTCAAGATATTTCTCGAGCATTGCCTGGATATTCGAGTCTATCGTCAGGACGAGTTTATAACCGTTCTGCGGCTCAATATACTGCTCATAATCATACGGCATATCCTGGCCGAGTCCGTTTTTGGCGGTTATGATCTTCCCGTCGACGCCGGTGAGATAGTCGTTGTACTGATATTCTATACCGTATAAGCCCTGATTGTCACTTCCGACGAATCCGAGCACGTGAGACAGCAGGTTTGAAAACGGATAGTAGCGCGTCGTCGACGTCACCAGATGAACGGAGCTGAGATTATATTTGCGTATGAAGGCACGGACCATATCCGCTTCTTCTTTTTCAACGTTCTTCTTTATCGTCTCGTCCTTGCGTTTCTTCTTCAGCGTCTTTTCGTAGATCGTGTCGTAATCTACGTCGAGTATGCGGGAGAGGTTTTCCGAGACGAGCTGACGTTCGGCGTCGCTCGTCATATCGGCGGGCGAGATGAACACGCGCTCGACCGTTCTGTTATCGGCAAGGACGACGCCGTTGGCGTCGACTATCAGTCCGCGCGACGCCTTGATCCCCGTTTCCGAAGAAATGCTTCCCGACGTGTCCTGTTTGAACTGGTCATAGCTTACTATCTGCAGGTAAAAAAGTCTGCAAACGGCGACAGCCGCCACTAAAATGAACGCGGCGGCGGTGAGTATTTCACGCCAGTGAAGCTTTCTTGGTTTGATGTTTGCCATGTATGACCTGCCCTTAACTAATCAAACAGGGTCCGCCGCCATTCGGCGGCTGACCCGTGCACGCTATCCGTCAGCCGGACATGAACCGCGTACCGGTCCATTATATTCGGCTGTTATTTCATATATTCAATAAATGACGACACTCCGTCTCCGACCGCCGACAGCAGCGCCGCGAAACCGAACTGTCTCTGTTCCTCTTCCTCGGCGTAGACGGTGATCTTGTCCTCGGCGTTTACGGTTATGTAGTGAGCCGGCAGATATTCGGAGCGCACCATGCCGAGCTCCTCGGCGGTTTTTCTGATCTCCGTTATATCCTTCTTCTCAAAGATGTCAGCTTTGGCTTCCGCGGTCTGTTCCCTGATATCGGCGAGCTGAGAGTTGAGCGCCGAGATCTCGTTGTTTACCTCGTTTACACGGACCGACAGGAACGTGATGAATATCGCGGCGAACGTGAAGATGCAGATGATGAACAGGATACCGAACGGCACGCTCTTGTGAGTCTCGGCGTCGTTGGTAAACACGCTCGATATTATTTTTGTTTTCGGAAGCGTCGTGATATCGGTTCTGTTCGCTTCTTCTCTTACGCGTTTTTTCTCGCTTAACGCCGTCCTTCTCTCGTTTACGGCAACCGGTGCGTTTTTCATCCTGCTCTCCTTATATACGTCGGCATGCCCTGAGCTTGGCGCTTCTGCTGCGCGGGTTCTCCGCCAGCTCCGCCTCGCCCGGCAATATCGGTTTTTTCGTAATTATTCTGACTTTTTCTTTGTTCCCGCAGACACATACCGGGAACGACGGCGGGCACGTACAGCCTTTTGCCGCCTCCGAAAACGCGGTCTTGACTATCCTGTCTTCAAGCGAATGGAACGAGATGACCGCGAACACGCCGCCGGGGGCGAGTCTGTCTATCACGCGGCTGAGCATGATCTGCAGTCTGTCGAGTTCCCCGTTGACCGCGATCCTTATCGCCTGGAACGATCGCTTCGCCGGATGATGACCGCCGATCTTCGCCTTTTCCGGCATAGCCGACTTTATTATCTCCGACAGCTGCAGCGTCGTCCTGACAGGTGAGATCTCGCGCTGCCTGCATATCGCCGCGGCGATGCGGGGCGCGAACGTCTCTTCTCCGTAAATATATAAGATCTTTTTTAATTCTTCTTCACTTTTGCCGTTGACCACGTCGTAGGCGGTCAGCTCCGCGGTCTCATCCATCCTCATGTCGAGCGGCGCGTCGTTCATATACGAGAAGCCGCGTTCGGCGTTATCGAGTTGGAACGAGGAGACTCCGAGATCGGCGACCGCTCCGTCGAGCTTGTCTATGCCGAGTTCGTCAAGGATCTCGTCTATCCTGTCGTTGAAGCTGTGCACGAAGCTTATCCTGTCCGCGTACGGCGCAAGCCTTATGCGTGAGGCGGCGATCGCCGTTTCGTCCGCGTCCACGCAGACGAGCCGTCCGTTTTCAAGCTGAGAGGCGATCCTCTCACTGTGGCCTCCGCCTCCGAGCGTGAGGTCCGCGTATATCCCGTCCGGCTTTACGCCGAGAACGGATACCGTCTCATTAAGCAGAACGGAATAATGTGTGAAATCCTGTGCGCCCGTGTTCCTGCTCACGTCGGTATACCCGCATCGTTGATGTAGCCCATGATCTCGTCGCGGTTTTCATTTTCGACGTATTTATCGAACAGCTCGGCATCCCAGATCTCGGCGAGGTTGTTTCTGCCTATGATCACGACGTCTTTTTTGATCTCGGCGTGATCACGCAGTTTTTCGGGTATCAACAGACGTCCGCTCGAGTCCAGTTCCACTTCGTAAGCATAACGGAAGATGAAACGGCTCGATTTGGTATTCTTATCACCCGGGATGTTCTCAAACCGTGCGCAGAATCTGTCCCACTCGGGTTTCGAGTAAAGCTTGACGCATTTTTCCTCGGTACGCGACACGTAGAATTTGCCGACAAGCTGATCGCGGTAGCATGCGGGGACGAACACTCTGCCCTTATTATCCACCGTATGATTAAATTCACCTAAGAACACGGTCCGTCACCTCCTTTGCTCTCCACTTTGCGCCGAGTATTCCACTTTCTCCACATAGTTCTCCACAATTGAGCACTTTTGGTTGCTTAGCGGTTAACATGCGCGCCACATGATTATATTATATAGATAAAAATTGATTTGTCAAGATGTTTTTATGCATTCAAAAAAAGTTTACAAAATTCGACACACAAAAACCCTCCGGACGCGCCGGGGGGGCGTTTTTTACCCGACAAACGGGTGATTTTTGCGCAAAAAAAAGACCGGATAACCGGTCCGTTTGATTTTTTTCGGTGTCAGATCAGATTTCTGACCGCCTTGGGGACGTACTGACTGCAGTCGACGCCGTATCTGATCATTTCTCTGACCATCGTCGACGACACGAAGGAGATGTCGGGCGACGCTGGCAGGATTATCGTCTCGATATCAGGATCGAGTTCTCGATTGATCAGCGCCTGTTCGTACTCGTCCTCGAAATTCATGCCGCTGCGGCAGCCCTTTACGATGACGTCGCAGTCGTTCTCTTTCGCATATGCGGTGACGAGAGAATGCGACACGTCCGCTGAAACGTTGTCGTAAGCGTCCGCTACGGCAAGCAGAAATTCAAGCCTCTCCTCGTCCGTGAACATATAGGTTTTTCCGGTGTTTACGAACGCGCAGACGATGACCTCGTCGAACAGCGCGGCCGCGCGCGCGATAAGATCCTCGTGGCCTACCGTCACGGGATCGAAGCTGCCGGGGATAAGAGCTCTTTTCATCTTCATTTCTCCTTTTTTACGGGTATCAGCTTGTAAAAATATATTCTTCCGGACTTGTATATCTTCGACACCTCATACATACGCTGAAGTGACGGTTCTTCCGTGAAAAGCGTGTCCTTCTCCCATTCCGCGCAGACCGTCGCCGTATCCGTCAGCACCCCGTTGTCGTACAGCGCTTTGAGCGCCGGAGCGAGGAGCCCCGAACCGTACGGCGGATCGACGAAAACGAGACTGAATTTCGCGCCGCTCCGTTTTGCGCCGCGCAGATATTCCGCGTAATCCGATTCGACGATGCGGCAGTTTTTATACAGATGCGTCTTCTGCGCGTTCGCCTTTATCACGGCGAAAGCCTCCGACGATTTGTCGACGAGGACGGCGTGAGCCGCGCCGCGCGACAGCGCTTCAAGTCCCATCTGTCCGCTGCCCGCGAACAGATCGAGCACCTCTCTGCCCTCTATATCGAACTGTATCGCCGAGAAGATGACTTCTTTTGCGCGCTGCAGCGTCGGGCGCGTGATTTCGCCTTCAAGCGTCTGCAGTTTCGTTCCTCTTGCCGAACCTGTAATGATGTTCATGTCATCCGTCCTTTTTGTAATGATTGATTATCGCTTCCGCGATACCGTCCGTTATGCCCGGCACCGCGGTGAGTTGTTCTTTCGTCGCGTTTTTTACAGCGGATAACGATCCGAGCGTTCCGAGCAGCAAACGTGCTTTTGCGGGTCCGATCCCCTTTATCTTTTCAAGTGACGACGTTTTCAACGTTTTGCGCTTGGCGTTCGACATCCGCGTTATCGCGAAGCGGTGCACTTCCTCCTGTATGCGGTAAATGAACATATAAAGCGCCTTGTCGTGCGATATGTCGACGTCGTTTTCATCGTCGCACAGCGCGCGCGTTTTATGATAATCATCCTTTACCATGCCGAAGACCGGCACGTCGACGCCTTCTTCCTCAAGCACGGCGCGCACCGCGGCGACGTGAGTCTTGCCGCCGTCGAGCAGGATCAGATCCGGCAGAGCCTGGAACACCGTTGATTTTTTAACGGTAGTTTCCCTGATCCTCCGCCGTATCGCCTCGCGCATCGAGGCATAATCGTCCTCGTGAGCCGTTTCCTTTATAGTAAATACGCGGTAATCCGATTTTTTGAACCGCGTGCCTTCGAGCACGATCATACCGGCGGTCATGTTGTCACTGCCGAAATTCGATATATCGTAAGATTCAATGCGGTCGGGCACGACCTCGAGGCGCAGCGTCTGCGCGAGTTTTCCGAGTATCTGCGTCTCTTTGTCGCTGTTTTCCCGCAGCAGTTTGGCGCGGTAAGCCGCGTTTTCTTTCGCCATCGCGCAAAGCGCTCTGTTCATGCCGCGCTGAGTTACGCGAACATCTATCTTTCTGCCGTATCTGGCGCCGAGAAGCGACGAGAGCGCCTCCGCTTCGCCGTCCGGCAGCCCGTCCGAGACGAGTATCTCTTTCGCCGGTTCTCTTATCTCATACACCGAGGCGATGAAAGCTGATAACTCCTCCGCGCCGATATGTCCGCCGACGAATTCGTCGACCTCCGTGTCGGCGATTGCTCCGGCACGGATGAAAAAGAACGATATGACGGTCAGATCGTCGTCGGAGTAGATGCCGATCGCGTCGGCGTATGTGTCGGGCGACGAGACGACTTTTTGCTTTTCATACAAGGCCGACAGCGATTTAATGCGGTCTCTGTATTTTGCGGCGAGCTCAAAGTTGAGGTCCTCCGACGCCGCCTCCATAAGCGACGTCAGGCGCTTTTTTTCTTCGGCGATATCGCCTTTCAGTATGCTTTCCGCGCTCTTTACGTATTCGGCGTATTCCTCGGCGGATAGTTCTCCCGTGCACGGCGCGCAGCAGCGCCCGATCTGACGGTAGATGCACGGCCGCGTTTTTCCGGCGTCCTTCGGGAAAGTCTTGCCGCACGTCGGCAGCGTTGCCGCCTGGCTGACGGCTCTTACGATGTTGCGGCACGTCGCGGAATTCGTATACGGTCCGTAATACCTGCCGCCGTCCTGCACGCGCTTGCGCGTGGTGGTCAGGCGCGGGAATTCTTCGCGCGTTATCTTTATATACGGATAGTTTTTATCGTCTTTTAACTTTATATTGTATTTCGGCTCGTACTGCTTTATCTTTACGTTTTCAAGCGCGAGCGCTTCGGTCTCGGTATCGCACAGTATGAAATCGAAATCATAGACGGAGTTTACCATTCGCGCTGTCTTTGCGGTTTTAACGGATCCGGAAAAGTACTGCGAGACGCGGTTTTTGAGCGCCGAGGATTTGCCTACGTAGACGACCTCTCCGCGCTCGTTTTTCATGATATATACGCCCGGGCGCAGCGGCAGGCGCAGCGCCTTTTTTCTCAGATATTCAGTTCTGTCGTTCATACCAATAAAAAAGCGGATAAATACCCCGTCCATCGTTCGGGTGAGGCATAATATCCGCTATGCTCTTTATTTTCCGCTCAGTCCGAGAGACCGTTCTCTATGAGTTCCTCGAGGCCGTTGAGCGCGTCTATCTCATCAACTCCGTCAGCTATGAGCGTGATCTCGGTATCTTTCGTGATGCCGAGGGAAAGTACGCCCAGAAGACTCTTGGCGTTGACGCGCCTGTCGCCTTTTTCGACCCATATAGAACTCTTGAAAGAATTCGCCTTCTGAATAAAGAACGTTGCGGGACGTGCGTGAAGTCCTACCGGAATCCTGACGGTTACGTTGCGAGAAATCATATCTTACTCCTTGTATTCGGAAAAACACTTGTATTATTATAAGAATTATACCAAATGCCCGCGTCAAAATCAATAGTAATTATGCATAATTTTGAGTCTGCGCTACCGCGTATTGTACGGTATTTTGACGGAAAAGCTCGCGTACGGTTATCTTTCGTGGAATCCCGTGAGCGTTACGTCGACCGTTCCGTCCTTGTATGTGAGCGTCACCTCGTCGCCCTCGTAATACATCGTAGAGCCGGATAAAAATCCTGATTCCGTCACTCTTCCCTTCATCAGAAGATCGCCGGTCATGACCGCGCCGGACCCGGTCTCGTCGATCCAGTAGCCCTCGAGCAGCTTCACCGATCTGCCCGAATTATCGGTCAGGATAAGCCCTGTAACGAGCGACGCGCGCTGCTCCCCGGTTATCTGCGCGGTAAACGACACCGCGTATTCGCGGTCGCGCACCGGCTCAAACAGCGGTATATGCACCGCGCGCAGAACGATCGCCGCGATGCCGAACACCAGTACCGTTATCAGCAGTACGTCAGTCAGATTCAATCTGCTTTTTTTCATTTCTCCGCCTCCCCGATACCGCTGATGATCCCGGTCGCCCGGGTCGTGCCGCACAGCAATTCGTATTCTGCGCCGTGTTTTATGCGTATGCCGTCCGAGAACCAGATCCCGGTGTGTTTTTCGGCGTCCGCCGTCAGCTTAACGTATCCGTCACCGACCTCGCTCACCACTCCGATCACGCCGCCGCCCGGCACCGTGATCACGTCTCCCTCCGAGAACGGCGCTTTTTCACCGTCCGTGAAAGCCGCCGTGAACGTCAGCCGAGACGTTTTTCCGCGGGGCGCCGCGAACAGGCACAGCACAACAGCGAGTGCGGCGAGGAACAGAACGAGGACTATATCGTATGAATTGATGAATGAGCGTTTCTTCACGTTACACCTCCCCGTATTCAAGCGCCGACACGGCGTAATCATGCTCGCGGCGGCACAGCTCGGATGCGGCGGCGGCGATACCGGCGACCGCGAAAGCGAGCATGCACACGGCGGGCGAATCGAAAACGTTCTCGACGAGACCGTACATGAACAGAGCCGAGATCGCCGTCAGCGGACCGTAGATATAACGCTTGTTCTCCGTGTGTCCGCATTTATAGATGCACGTCACGCAGAACGAGATCAGGATGAATAAGAACACGGCAAAGCATATTGCAAGAACGATGCCGCCCTCGGCGCAGATCTGCAGATAAACGCTTTTCGCGCCGGTCTGTGAGCCGAAGCCCGCCAGCGCGAACAGCGGATACATACCGGCAAACGAACCGATGCCGTAGCCGCCGACGGGCGACGTGCTGATGAGCTTCGCCGTACCCGCCCATACGCTGCCGATCAGCGCGTTTTCCGAATATAGCAGTGAATACAGATACGAATATGCTCTGCCCGGCACGAATGCCGCCCCCGCTAAGAGAACGGGGACAGATACCAGCACCGGCACCAAAAACCTGCGGTCGTATACCGTCATTACAGCGACCGTCACTATGACGCAGGATATCACCGCGTAGAGTCTTCCGGTCAGACAGAGCGACGCGAACGAAGCCGCGTACGCGATGAAATACGCCGCCCTGCCGTTTCTGCCGTCAAATCCGAAATAGAGCAGCAGCGGAGCCGTCAGCAAAAGATACGCGGCAAGCGCGGATGACGAGCCGAAAAACAGGCTCATTTCCCCGCCGGCTCCGGCGAAAAGCGTGTGCGCCGCGAGCATCTGAGAAGGCGTTCCGAAGAAATAGAACAGCAGGCCGAAAACGCTGACCGCGGCTGAAGACAGCGCGGCGGCGTGGAGCGCCCTAGAAAGCCATTCGCGTTTGCACAGCAGGTTGCGGCAGATGAAATAACCGGCGAGGCCGATCAGATAAAGCGAATCTGTACCGCTGCCGTCTCCCGATGTCACGAGTTTGCCGAACAGAGTGAACGCCGCAAGGATCATGACCGATATATCTATTGGGCGGAACCGCAGTTCTCTTTTGCGGCGCAGCGTTTTGATTAAATACGACACGGTGGTTATCGCGCAGAGTATCAGGAGCTGACGCAGCTGAAGAAACGGCACCGCGGCGACCGTCAGCACGACACCGGATTCCGGCTTGAAGAACACCGTGCAGAAGATCACGAGGCAGAACAGGAGCAGAACGACGCGGTGAGGCGGTATCAGAAAAGCTAACACGCCGGTCAGCATACCGAACAGCAGCGCGGCGCTCGCGTTCTTTTTCTTCGGCTCCGCGGGCTTCAGCGCGTCTCTGTCCGCGCCGATCAGATCGAACGTCAGAAACGAAAGGATCGGATTCTTTGCAAGCGTGACGCAGAGCGCTTTGCCCGAGAAGAAGAACAGCGACAGGATCATCACACCGATGCCGCCGTAAAGCACGTTATCCGGCAGATCGCGGCTGATTATCGCGTATTTTATGATGAAATATTCTATGACCGCGTAGAGTCCCGACGAGAAAAGATATATGCCGACGTCGCGCGTCCGCATATAAAGCAGACCGGAAATATACGAGGTCACGGCTTTTTTGACCGGATTTTCGGTGAACGCGCGGCAGATCATGTCGCGCAGAGACGAGAACGCGTCGGTCACCGCGTTTTTCTGTCCGGTAAGCATCGCGGCAAAAGAAGACAGCTGAGCTTTTTCAAGCTTGAAATAACCTGATAACAGTCTGGCGATCAGGCCGTTCTCGGCCCGTTTTGCCGTTCTTTCGGCAAAACGCGACAAAGCCCGGATCACCGCGCTGCGTTTTATACGGTTGGTCTTCCCTGCCGCCATGTCTCAGTCTCCGTTTTTGTATTTTTCAAGCAGATCGGGACGGTATTTCTCCGTCATTTTCAAAGCCTGTTCGGCTCTCCATTTAGCGACGTTTTCGTGATGACCGGACAAAAGCACGTCCGGCACGGTTTTTCCCCTGTATCTGTAGGGGCGTGTATACTGCGGATATTCGAGCAGGCCCGAGGCTATGCTCTCGTCCTCGTAGCAGACGCTGTCGGCAAGCACGCCTGGTATCAGGCGCGACACACAGTCGACGAGGATGCACGCCGGCAGTTCGCCGCCGGTGAGAACGTAATCACCGATCGAGATCTGCTCGTCCACTATCTCCTCTATCGCCCTCTCGTCGATGCCTTCATAATGACCGCAGAGGATGATCAGATCGTCGTATCCGCTCAGCCTTTTGACCGTCTCGTGATCGAGGATCTTTCCCTTCGGGCTCATGTAAACGGTAAGGCGGCTGTGATCCTCGGGTATCCCCGCGACTACCTCGTCGAAGCACTCGCATACGGGAGGCGCAGCCATGAGCATACCCATGCCGCCGCCGTATGGCGTGTCGTCTACCTTGTTGTGTTTATTGTTCGCGTGATCGCGTATATCGTATTCTCTGACGCTAATTATTCCCGCCTCCCGCGCGCGGCCGATAATGCTCTCGGAGCACACCGCCTCAACCATTGCGGGAAACAGCGTCATTATATGGAAATTCATTCAAACATCCCTTCGATAGGTTTGATATATACCGCGGTATCTGTCAGTTTTTTGATAAACTGCGGCACGTCCGGCACCTGTACGATGCCTTTGTCGGTCTTCACCATATATATATCGGACGCCGGGAACTGTTCGACGCTTTCAAGCGTTCCGTATTCGTGCCCGTCGTCGGCGTCGAGCACCGGAAGACCGATCAGATCGCAGACGAGTATCCTGTCGTCCGGTATATTCAGATCGGCGCGGTCCACGTATACCGTTTTGCCTTTGAGCGCCGCGGCGGCCTCCACCGTGTCGATCCCCTCAAAACGGACGATCGCCATGCTTGCCGATCCGTGAGACGACGCAATATCCAGGCACTTCTGCCCGTTGTCGTCCAGATACAGCTTTTTTATCTTATAAAACGACGACTGCTCGCCGCACCATAATTGCAGCTTCACCTCTCCGCGCACGCCGTGCGTCATGCGGATGAAGCCCTGTTCAATAAATCTTTTTTTCAATATATCACCCTTGTTTTCCGTATAACGGTTTTCTCATCTCTTTGAACCGTTTTATATACGAGACCGTCATATCCCAGTACATATAGGGGTCCTCGGTCTTGCTTCTGTCCTTGTACCATTTGTCCGCGTTCGCCGTTTTTTCGTTCGAGACCGCCGGGAAGACCGCCGTGCGCTCCGCGTATTCGTTGAAAGAGTTTATGACGATCAGCCGCGGACGGTATTCCGCATCGAGGATATTCTGCCAGAACTTTTTATAAGTCTCGCCGTATTTGCGGTTGACCGGCGTATGGCCCGCGCGGTTGTGCCAGCCCGGCATCACGACCGTCACGCCGCCGTCCCACACCGGGCCTTTATCGTACGCCCAGCCGAAATATCCCGGCGTGCTGTTGTTGTCGGCCCATCTTATCGTGAACTTCTCCGCGTACGTTTTGTCGCCGTCATATTCCGCCCACATCCGCTCGGCTCCGTCGCCGTAGACGATCAGAAGCGGTTTGCCGTCGAGGTAATAATGGTATTTTTCTCCGCCGAAATCCTGCTCGCAATAGCGGCGCCACAGCATCTCCGCCTCGTCCTCGATCGTCTTCGCGTTCTGCGACCACTGGATGCCGCCGATCGCCGAGCAGTAGCGCACGGGGCGCGCGCCGGAATCGTTAT
>JAGDCE010000135.1 GCA_017958705.1 Clostridia bacterium | reverse complement strand
GCGGAGAGGTTCGCCGCGGAGCTGGCGTCAAAAGGCGCCTCGGCGTTTTCCGATATCATAAACTGCCCCGTCGGCAAATACGAACTGAAGGAGAACGTGTATAAATACCTCGACTCGCTCGAAGGCGGCTACGTTATGTCGCGCACGGGGGATCTGACGTTCTCCGTCACCCGCGGAGACGTCACCGGGACGCTGACGCTGACGGAGCAGCGCGACGAAACAGGACACAGGACGTACTCCGCCGGCAAAGTCGATCTGTCGATCCCGCTGTCGACGTACAAGCTGCAGGCGCCCGAGAACGCCGCCGTCACGGCGAACGGCATAAAGGTCGACGACAAGCCTCGGCTCACCCCCGTGACCGTGCCGTCGTTCGTGCCGAAATCGTTCAACGTACCCGCCGCGGCGGAATACGAGCTCGGCGGATTCATATACCGCCCGGCGCTTTCTGCGCAGGTCGACGGCGCCGACTGCCGTGTGATCAGGTATCCGGACGAGACCGTTTTCCTCACGCCGTCGAGCGGCACGTATGAAAACGAGCTTCACGACACGCTGTTCAAGCTCTGCGGAAAGTATTCGGATTTCGTCGCCGGCGTTTTCAACTTCTCCACCCTAAAACAGTACCTGTGGTCCGGCACAAAGCTTTACGATACGCTCTCGACCTTTGACAACCGCTGGTATTACAACTACGACCATATCGGCAACGGCAACGAAAAGATAACTGATTTCGTCGTATACAGCGAAGATCTCGTTTCTTTCCATATAGAATACACGCAGTATCTTTACGCCGCCGACAACAGTATAAGATTCCGCATATCGATAAAGATCGACGTCTTCGCCGGCCGCGACGCCTCAAACGGAAAATGGTATCTGATAAACGTCGAAACATAGGGCAAAACAAAAAAACTACAAAAAACCACTTGATTTTATTGTACGCGCGTCGTATAATCGAGATAAAACAAAAAAGCAGTCAGAAAGGACGTACCGCGATGATAGACATTAAATTTCTTCGGGAAAATCCCGAGGCGGTAAAGCAGAACATAAAGAACAAATTCCAGGATGAAAAGCTTCCGCTCGTCGACGAGGTCATAGAGCTCGACAAGCAGAACCGCGCCTATATACTCGAAGGCGACGAGCTGCGCGCGTCGCGCAACAAGCTGTCGAAGCAGATCGGCGCGCTCATGGGTCAGGGCAAACGCGAAGAGGCCGAGGCGGTCAAGGCCCAGGTCAACGCGAACGCCGCGCGTCTCGCGGAGCTCGAGAAGCTCGAGGCGGAATGCTCCGAGAAGATCAGGGGCATCATGATGCGCATCCCGAATATAATAGATCCGTCCGTCCCGATCGGAAAAGACGATTCGCAAAACGTGGAGATCACGCGCTACGGCGAACCGAAGGTCCCGGATTTCGAGATCCCGTATCACACCGATATACTTGAAGCGCTCGACGGCATCGACCTCGACAGCGCGCGCCGCGTCGCCGGAAACGGTTTCTATTATCTGACCGGCGATATAGCGAGACTTCATTCCGCCGTACTTACGTACGCGCGCGACTTCATGATCGACCGCGGCTTCACTTACTGCGTGCCGCCGTTCATGATCCGCTCCAACGTCGTGACCGGCGTCATGAGCTTTGCCGAGATGGACGCGATGATGTACAAGATAGAGGGCGAGGACCTTTATCTCATAGGCACGAGCGAACACTCTATGATAGGCAGATATATCGACCAGATACTGCCCGAGACGCAGCTGCCGCTGACGCTGACGAGTTATTCCCCCTGCTTCAGGAAGGAAAAGGGCGCGCACGGCATCGAGGAGCGCGGAATATACCGCATCCACCAGTTTGAAAAGCAGGAGATGATCGTCATCTGCAAACCCGAGGACAGCATGACGTGGTTCGACCGGCTGTGGCAGAACACCGTCGATCTGTTCCGTTCTCTCGACATTCCGGTGCGCACGCTCGAATGCTGCTCCGGCGATCTCGCGGACCTCAAGGTCAAGAGCCTCGACGTCGAGGCGTGGTCACCGAGACAGAAGAAGTACTTCGAGGTCGGTTCCTGCTCGAATCTCGGCGACGCTCAGGCGAGAAGACTGAAGATCAGGATCAAGGGAGAGGGCAGGACGTATCTGCCTCACACGCTTAACAACACCGTCGTCGCGCCGCCGCGCATGCTGATAGCGTTCATCGAGAACAACCTCAACGAGGACGGCTCGGTTAACATTCCCGAGGTACTCAGGCCTTACATGGGCGGCAAATCGAAGATAACGAAATAAACACCCGCGCCCGGTCGATCCGGGCGCTGTCGGATAATATGAAAAGAATCGTTTCGGCCGTGCTCGCGGCAGCGCTTTTGCTGTGTCTGTGTTCATGCGGCACCGTCAAAAAAATAATAAAAAAACTGCTCCCGTCGCGTCAGGACGAAACGTCGTTCGAGACGGAGCCGTTCGAGCCCGTGACCGACGGCGGAGAGACGGTATCGCCCGACCTGCCCGAGGACGCGATGCCTTACTACGATACCGTTGCCCGTTACGCTTGGATGACGCTTGACGGCGACAAGCAGGCGCTGTACCGCAAGGTGCTCGAAGCGGCGCTGTCGTATGAGGCGTACGTCGATCTGCCCGACGACGGGGTCGCGTCGTACGTCTGGGAATGCGTGTTTTTCGACACTCCCGAGCTGTTTTACCTCGCCGAGGAGGCTAAGGTTAAAAACGGCAGACTGACTTTCACGTACGCGTTCGACCGCAAATACGCGGGTTCCGCGGCGGAACAGCTCGACGCGGCGTATTCCGAATTTCTGAAACAGGCCGTCGACAGCTCTGACACGTACGACAAGGTCCTGAACCTGTACGAGTACATAATCAACCGCACGAAATACAACAGCGACGCTGACGAGGATTACGAAAAGTACGTCTATAACGAGCAGGTGTACCGCGCCGTAAGCGCGATAGGGCCGCTGCTCGACGGAAGATCGATCTGCATCGGCTACGCGCGCGCCACGCAGTATCTCGCGCTGCGTCTCGGGATACAGACGTTCACCGTAAAAGGCTCGGGCGGAGGCGGTCCGCATTATTACAGCCTCGTGAAATTCGACGACGGTTACTACTACGTCGACACGACCTGGGGCGATCCCGTCGGCTCCGACAGGAGCATAGATTATCTGACGTATTATTACTTCGGGATGACGACGGAAGAGCTGCTCCGCTCGCACGAGATAAGGACTCACGTCCCGCTGCCGGTCTGCACCGGCACGGCGTGCAATTATTTCATCAGGAGCGGCCTCGTTGCCGCCGACGCCGGGGAGATAGCCCGGATCTCGTTTGACAATCTCGCAAAAGGTATAGATCAGACGCTTTTGCGGGTGAGCGATTATTCGCAGCTCGACGACGTTTATTCGGAACTGTGGGACGCCATTCCCGCCGAGGCCGCCGCACGCGGCATCGAATGTCCGCGCTTCGGCATGATACGGTCCGTCGGCTCCGGCGTCATCGGAGTCGTGTTCAAATAAAAAAAGCCCGTCGCGGTGTACTTCGTAAGGAAGTACACCGCAGCTAAATTCGCCTTGCGGCGAGCTAAATTGGGCTTCGCCCAGCTAAATTTGCTTCGCAAGCTAAATTCGGCTTTGCCGAGCTGAAAAAGGCGAATTTAATTTAGCTGTCCCTATGGGACAATTTAGCTATCGAACGCAGTGAGATAATTTAGCTGCGAGCG
>JAGDCE010000134.1 GCA_017958705.1 Clostridia bacterium | reverse complement strand
CCGAGCTCCTTTATTTTTCTCACTATGACGACGCCGGTGTTCTTCTCGTATTCGCCCGAGACCTCTTCGTCCGTCATCTCGTCCGTACACGGGACTTCGCCGTAGAAATAATCGGCGTGCGTCGTTCCGTACGCCTTTATCCCGTGCCCGCACTGCGCGAACGCCGTCGCGTATTCGGAATGCGTGTGTACTATACCGCCGATCGCGGGGAAGGCGCGGTAGAGTACGAGATGCGTCGGAAGATCGGACGACGGGCGCAGGTCTCCATATACCCGCTCGCCGTCCGGCGTGACGCATACGATATCCTCCGCTTTCATCGTCTCGTACGGAACGCCGGACGGCTTGATCAGGATAAGCCCCGACTCCGGGTCGCGGGCGGATACGTTGCCCCACGTGAATTTCACGAGGCCGTATTCCTTAAGCTTCAGATTTGCCTCAAATACCTCTTTTATTCTGTCATCCGACGGTTTCATCCGTTTGCCTCCTCAAGAAATTTTCCGTATTTTTCGCGGTATATCGCGTTCGCTTCGGGATCCGGTTCGTATTCGGCGCCGGCGCCCGTCATGCTCTTTGCCGCCGTCTGCAGATCCGGATATATCCCGGCGCAGGCCGCGGCGCAGACCGCCGCCCCGAGCGCGCCGAGCTCCTTCACCGACGACGTTCTGAGCCTTACGCCGAGCACGTCCGCAAACATCTGCGTCCAGACGGCGGACGAGCAGACGCCGCCGCCCATCAGTACCGTATCCGGCGCGTCCCTGTGGGAGCAGAGCGCGTCGAAATGAAGCTTGTGTGAAAACGTCACGCCCTCGAAAACGGCGCGCAGTATGTCGGCGCGCGTGTGCGCCCGCGTAAGGCCGGTGAGCGACGCCGTTTTCGCCTTTGAATTCGTGCCGTACAGATACGGCGTGAATATCACGCTGTTGTAAGGGCAGGCTTTGACCAGCTCGTCGGCTTCCTTATACGTCATGCCGCGGAACACCGTGTCGATGAAGAAATCAAGGTTTCCGGCTGACGTCGGGCTCGACTGCTCGATGAGATATCTGCCCGGCAGCGCGAAAAGCGAATTGCGCGTGCCGTCATCCGCCGTTACCGGCGCCGCCGCGATATATTCGTTTATGCTCCACGTGCCCGTAATCACGCATATGTCGCCGGGTACCGCGGCGGACAGCGCCACGGCGCAGGCGTCGATATCGAACAGACCGCCGCAGACGGGGGTGCCCTTTTCAAGTCCGCACAGCTCCGCCGCCTCCGCGGTTATGTATCCGCAGAGATCCGCGCTGTGAACGGCGGGCGGGATAGCCCCGTATGTCTCGCTTATGCCGAAAATATCAGTTATCGCGGGGTCAAAACGCTGATTCACGAGATCCATGAGCCCGGCGCCGGAATAGTCCGTGACCTCGGCGTAAGCCTCGCCCGTAAGAAGGAATCTTATATAGTCCTTCGCCTCAAAGACTCTGCCGATCCTTTTGTACGCGTCCGGCTCGTTTTCCTTAAGCCATCTGAGAAGCACGGGAGGAAGCGGCGCGTCCGCGTCCTGCAGCGTCAGCTTTTTTGCGCGGTCGGACGTGCCGTCGTTCTTCCATCTTCCGGCTATCTCCGCGCCGCGCGTGTCTGACGAAAGGATGCCGCAAAAGACCGGGTCTCCGTTTTTGTCCGTGACGTACAGGCCTTTGCCGTGTCCGCTTATACCGACGCAGGCTATGAGAGACTGAGAGACGCCGCTTTTCGCCACCGCGCCGCGTATGACCGACATGACGGTCTTTTTCAGTCTTACGGGGTCGATCTCACATCTGCCGTCTCCCGGAAAGACGACTTCCGTCTTTTCCGAGTAAACGCTTATCTGTCTGCCGCGGCTGTCGAATACCGCCGCCTTTGTGACGGTGCCTCCGTAGTCTATGCCGAGAAGGTATCTATCCATTATCGCTTCCCTCCGATAATCTTTCATTTTTTCTGTAATCGGACGGCGATACGCCGTATTTTGCCTTGAATCTCCGGGCGAAATATATGGGATCGGAATATCCCACCTTGTACGCTACCTCGGATATCATATCATTCGTTGCCGAAAGCAGCTGTCTGCTCCTGCCTAACCGCATATTTTCAAGATATTCGTGCGGCCTTTGACCCGTCTCCGCGGAGAAGAGCCGGCGCAGATAATCCGGCGCCATCGGTATGAACGAGAACGAATCCTTCAGTATCAGATCCGGATCGGTGTAATTCCCGCGTATGAATTTCAGCATCTGACTGACGTAAGGGTTCACATCCCGCGCCCTGACTATATACTGTGCGAAATGTATTATAAGCTCAAAAATGCTCTCCGCCGCCTCCGATATGACGACGCTGTGTTCGTACTCTTTAAGAAGCATGTTGAACAGCGGACGCATATGCTCGGGGAACCGTACGATCGTCCCCTCCGTGAGTACGTCGCAGCTGCGGTCGAAATCACACAGGATCGCTATCACGTTTATCCCGGTCTCGGACCGTTCCTCGTGACTGACGTTCGGCGGGATCACTATCATCTCGCCGCCCTTAACCGTGTATTCCACACCGTTCATCTTTACCGTGACGGATCCGTTCAGATAATACAGAAGTTCGGTTTTGTTCTGTTTGTTCTCCGGAGAAAACAGCCAGTTTTCTTCAAATTTGATACAGTGGAAAAATTGCATCGGAGAGCTCCCTTCGTTAATAATGCCGTAAATGACGCCGCCATATATAAGGAAAAATGTAACATTTTATAAAAAACAATCCTCTTGATATCAATGATACACACTTGTTTTTACCTGTTATGAAGGATGTGTTAAAATCTGTTCATATATCGGTTTTATATCATACTATACGCCGTTTTTTGCATAGACAACGGGATGTCCGCAACTTATAATATAAACAGAAGTGCAAAAGAGCGAAAAGGAGACGCTTATGAAAAGATACATTTGCCTGGCGCTTTCGGTGTTGATGGCCGCGGCGGTGTTATCCGGCTGTGCAAAAGGCAATCCGGCGGATACGGAAGATACGGCCGAGGCTGCCGTCACCGACGTTGTGACGGAGGCGGAGACGGACGACCCCGCTTATGCGCCGGATCTCCCGGAGCTTTCGTTTCCCGACGGGACGTTCACGTTCCTCGTCCAGCACGATCCGTGCTTCAGACATCTGTACGACGTGGAGACGGAAAAGGATTCATCCGATATAGTGATGAGCTCCGTTTTCAGGCGCAACATGGCGATAAAGGATAAATACGGCGTGACGATCGCGGCGGTGAAGGACGGCAACGCTCCTTCGATGGCGAAGAACGCCTTCAAGGCGAACGACGACACGTACAACGCCGTGTGGCTCAAGGTCGACGATTTCTTCTCGTTATCGATAGAAGGCGCGTTTGACGACTACAGCGACATCCCGTACGTCGACACGTCGAAAAAATACTGGGATCAGGG
>JAGDCE010000133.1 GCA_017958705.1 Clostridia bacterium | reverse complement strand
TCTGAGATCCGAACTCGCCCGAATAGTTGCCTTCGACCACGCACCATCCGTCAGGCGTCAGAGCCAGATCCCATCCGATATAACCGTACCCCGGCAGCTTTTCCATCAGTTCTCTGACGAATGACACGCATTCCTGCCAGCGCGGTATCCGGTAGCCTTTGAAAACGACGTGCGTATCCGGATGGACGGCCGCAACGTCTCCGCTTTCCTGAAATCCGTCCGAAGAGATCATGCCCGTGACCGGGTCGATCTCCATAAGAAAACTGTTCTGCGCGCCTGATCCGAGAAACGACCTTTTTGCTCCGACCTTGATACGGGTGTGGTACAGAACGATCTCACCGTTTTTGTCTCGGACGGCCGTGGCGCGAACGGGATTGACGGAATACGGGTGGAGCCGGCTAAGCGCTTCGTCCTGCACGATCAGCTCTTCGAGCACCATCCCGGTCTTCTTTGAAGGATACTGGTCATGGATCTTCACTCACTCGCCGAGGATGCTGTCGAACGCGGCGCGGCAGTCGTTGCCGTAATCCCCCACGGAGGCTTTATGTACGCCGATACCGAGCGAGCAGTCCTCGGGTTTGACCACGAATTCTTCGTGCCTGTTGGCGAACGCTTCAAATATCTCAAAATCGGACGGATCGCAGATCCGTATGGCCTCGCGTCTGTAATACGGCTTCAGCCGCTGATACAGACGGTACTTGTTTTCCAGCTGCTCGACGCGGTCTTCGCCGGCGCCCAGGTTCTGGTGTTTGACGTAGACGTTGCGGATCTGCCGGACCATATAGCCGCGTTTTACTGCGTCGCTTTTGCCGATCAGATGCAGATAGAATTCCTCGTCGACGGTGCAGCCGTACACCCAGTAATCATAAATGAACCTATAGCGCAGCTCCTCCGCTTCGGCGGCGGTCGCATTCGGCAGATGACGCAGTATCTCCTCGTTCATCTTGCTCAGCATGAGCGGGGTATAGAAAGGCCTTATCTGCCCTCCGATGTTGATCGTTGCGTCTTTGACAATCCGTTTTGCTGTATCTCTTATCTCTTCCGGATCGTTCGTTATTCTCAGATAGTCTTTGATCATACGGATTCTCTCCTTTGTTGTCGGATCGTTATTCCTGCCACCAGAATTCTTTCGTAAGGTGCCATCCGATCATATCTTCAAATTCTTTCTTCGTTCCGCGGTTATAACAGAATTGCCAGCAGAAATCTCCGCTGAAGTTGCCCTCCATGAGCACCCAGCCTTTTTCCGTCAGCACCATATCCCAGCCGATGTATCTGACGGTATCCATTTTCATGGACAGCTCGGTCACGGTCTGTATCAGTTCATTCCATTTCGGGATCCTGAAACCGACTATCGGCACTCCGGTATCGGGATGAACGTCGAATCTTTCATTGCTTTCGGAGCATCCCGGCGTGTTGACGATACCCGTCCCGGCGTCGATGCAGGCGTCGAGCGTTCCGTAAACGGCGCTCGTAAGGAACTGTCCGAATCTTCCGATCTTGAACCACGGATAAAAAATATTGACCTTGTCGCCGACACGTACCGCCGTAACTCTTACGCCGTTGACCGAATTCGGATGTATGGCGGCCATCTCCGGGACCTGGACGATCAACTCTTCCAGGATCATAGACTTTTCCTTGCCGCGCATATAAAGCTTTCTGTTCTTCTCGTTTTCGGCAAGGATGTCGTGAAAGAGCTTTTTTCTTTCCTCATCCGTCATATCCGGATCGGCGGTCACCTTGTGCACGCCGCTGCCGCCGCCCATATCCGCGGGCTTGACGACGAATTCCGGATGCTTTTCAACGAAAGCGCAGAACTGCGGATAATCTTCGTCCGTTTCGATCTTTATGACGTCGCGTCCGTAATGATCTTTGAAAAGGCAGTACGTCTCCCATTTGTTATTGAGATAATGAGCGTCCTCAAGGCGGTTCAGTCTGTTCCGGTATACGACCTTTTCTCTCGTCGTCACGTATTCCTTTATCTCTTCATGCGTCTTGTGGGGAAAATCGAGATAAAAGTATTCGCTCGCCGGGCATCCGTATACCCAGTAATAATACACGGTCGTATACATCTCGTCATCGATCTGCGCGGGGTCTGTTAAAGACGTCTTGTCTCTTACGACTTCACGCAGTGATTCGAGCACTTCTTCCGTATAATACGAGCTTTTTTCCGCAATTATGGCTTTTGCGATCCCGATTCTCTTTGCCGGATCTTCTGTAACTGTGATATGCATCGGTATTTATCCTTTCGTGGTCAGCTGTCCGATAGTTTATATGTGATCCGAAGGCTCGCTCACATAAGATCGCGCCTTACAAGGTCGTGTCCGTCCTTATCCAGGACCTTCAGATGCTTCAGGGCTGTTTCAAATTTTTCCGTAAGTCTTCCGTAGTCGTCATCCTGGACGAAGAAGCCTGCGGCCCTGTCGCCGTTGCTGTCTATGCTTTTGAACCTGTGACCTTTATTGCGGACGAGGTAATATTTGGAAATGATCCCTTTTTCATACATTTCCTCAAAGCCTTCGTATCTGTCGAGCACGCCTTCGCTGCAATACAGATAGCAGGTCATGAGATATCTGTTTTCCGGTCTGATCTCTCCGACTTCCGGCGCTTTGCCCTCATGCAGATCGACGATCGCTTTGATGGGATCGAAGCCGGACATGATCTTCGTGATCTCGTATTTCACGAATCCGCCGGTCCTGGCGCAGAATTCGAGCACGTAAGCGTGCTCCCCGCCGGTGATCATGTTGATATTTAGCGGGGAGTTTTCAAGGCGGAACGCGTTCGCGATCTTTTGCGTCGTTTGTCTGATCTCTTCGGTCAGCCCGTCCGAAATGCTGGCCGGATAAAGGCTGCCGGATAAAACGAACCCGCCGTTGTTAAGTTTGTTCTTGCTGCCGATACAGAGAACGGTTGCTTTGCCGCGGCATACGAACGCTTCGACCGTCAGCTCGTCGCCTTCGATATATTCTTCGACAATCGCCGTTTTTGTGCGGCTGATATCTATCGCATCGTCGAGGAAACGTTCCACTTCCTCACGGTTCCGGCATTTTCTGACCCCTCTCGCGCTGTAAGCGTCAACGGGCTTGACCACGAGCGGGAACCGGAGACCTTCGATCTTTTCTTCATCATAACTGTCGAGCACCGCGTAACGCGACGTCGGGATGCCGCTTTTCATGAAGACTTCCTTCATGTAATGCTTGTCCGAGACCATGCGCGCGGTCTTCAGGTCAAGATACGTCCTGAGCCCGAGCGCTTCGCAGACCTCGACCTCGGCCAGAAGGATCTGATCCGCGCAGGCCGTCAGCACCATGTCGATACCGCGTTCTTTTACGAGCTTTTTTATCCCCTCCACGTCCATTGCGGACACCGGATGAAATTCATCGCAGTACTTCGCCGCCACACAGTTCGGATTCATATCCGCGAGCAGAGTCGTATAGCCTCTGCTCTTCAGTTCTCCGAGCAGAGCGACCTGTGCTATTCCGCCCGCCAGAACAAGAGCTTTTTTCATTATGTCCTCCATCCGTACAGCGGATCCGGTGTTTCAGTTTCAGTCAAACAGATCCGTATACTTAGATTCGTCTTCGATCACGCCGTAGGCTTTCGCTCTCATCACGATCTTTTCGGCCCAGCAGCGATGCGGTCCGATCTCGTTCATCTTGTTGCCGCTGCTGCTCTTAATAACACCGCCACTCGTTCCGAGCACCTGCAGAGCGTCGTCGTAGACCTCTTTGGTGACCGCCAGCATGCCGTTGACGTACGGTATGTGAGTCGGATGGATGATCGTCTTGCCGATGAACCCGTTCGCCTGGTCGAGCAGAAGTTCGCGAAGCAGGCCGTCGACCGCGTCGTTTATAAGCGTCTGCTGTTTGAACAGGGACTTGTTTATCGTATCCGGCGTGTCCTCGAATTTCATATCCTTCGTAGCGCGGAAATATTCCCACACGGGGCCGGACACGCTGTAATCGTTGTGACGCGAGAACACGTTCAAAACGTCCTTGAGACAGTCCGCGACGGTCATTATATCGTAGATCGTATAGTTGATGCCGCGCCGCATGCCGAACACGGACGACCAGTCTGTGCCGCCGACGCGCACGTTGAGCACGAGGTCCTTATGACGGTCGAGTATCTCTTTCACGCCCATCAGCTCCGGAATGCGTGACTCAAGATACGCCATCTCCTTGCTCTCAAGGATCGGCATGCCGTAGATTATCTCGCCGAACTTACGGTTCAGATATTCGAGATGCTCGTAATATGCTTCGCCGACTTCAATATTGAATTTCGGGAAATTGAATGCGGTAACAAGATGTATGTGCTCCGGTCTGAGCATTGACGAGAAGTGTTTGAACTGCTCCACGTTGCGGACGCGGAATATTATCAGCGGGATCTCGTCGTATCTGATCGTACCCTTGTCAAGCTCTGCGTTGAGCGTATCGAGCAGATTTATCACGTTGCGCTCGGCTTCGGGCACAAGTTCTTCTTTGCAAGCGTCCTCGAAGCACATTACCATAGAGGTAAGTCCGGGATATTTTTTCGTCAGTATAGGCTGCAGAAAATCCTTCGTTCCCGGCATATACATCGTCGCGCCGAGGCAGTAACGCAGCATTTCCCTGTCGGTGTACTTGTCGAAATTGATCGGTTCCATGACAAATTTGGAACTCGGCTGATAGGCATGATGTCTCATACTACTCTATTTCCTTTCTTTTGCCTGCCGGGATCTTCCGCAGCGGCATTTTTCAAATCATTACGTTATATCCGAAAACTCCACCAGGAGTCAGAATCATCTGTGATTAACGGTGTTTTCACCGAAGTATCCCGCGTCATTCGGGCTTTCTTTTTTTCGCGGTAAAGTAGAATATCACTCCGAGAACTATCCAGACGGCCAGGCAGATATACGATTCCTTGCCGAGCGAACAGTTGAACATCGGGATCGGGACGAGAAGCAGTACGATAAACGCAAGCGCCATAATTACGCCAATTATACCTGTCGCCATTATCCATTTGTTGTTTTCTTTTTTTGCAAACCTCAGTGCCGCAAGAGAAGTATATCCGTAACCGATCGCGGCGCCAATCGAGGACATGTCCACGATCCAGCCGAGCGCGGTCCTGCCGAAAAACGGGGCGATGAGCGCGACGAAAAGTACGAACAGGATAGCGTTGGCGGGCGTCTTGTATTTTCCGTGCAGTTTACCAAACCAGGCGGGCAGCACCTTTTCTTTCGCCATTGAATAAAGCAGGCGGCTCGTCGCCATATAAAATCCGATGATGCCTGAAAGAATTGCGCCGAGAACGGCGATGCCGAGAAATACTACACCAGCCGTGCCGAGCAGTTGGTATCCTGCGTGGAACGTCGGCAGAGACAGCAGTCCGCTCAGATTCGGAATATCGTCGATGTAAGCGGCCCAGTTTTCATATCCTTCCGGGATGACGGCCGCCGTCACTGTGTTGAGCACGACGTAAACCGCCGCACCGAAGAGTATCGACAGCACCATGATGATCTTCGTTTTTCTTGCAGAGAACCTGAACTCCTCCGCCGCCTGCGGTATCGTATCGAAGCCGACGAACGCCCACGGCGCGACGGCAACTACAGCAAGCACGCCTGCCAGAGACGAATTTCCCGGATAAAAACCGGGTGAAAGGTTGGAAAAACTGACGCCGGGATTTAAAATCGCCGCCGCCGTTATTATAAGTACGCCCCCGACCAGCGCAAAGACGAGCGCTGTCTGAAACACGCCGGTAAACTTTACTCCTCTGATGCTCAGAAAAGCGAACAGGACGAGCGCCGCAACGGCGAGCAATATCTCGCCGAAATATATATCATATCCGGCGACGTTATAGTGGAAACCGATCTGAAACACGTTGTTCAGCAGGTTCCTGCCGATCAGCGCTAAAGCCGTTCCGTTCAGCGGAACGATGGCGAGGTATGAAAGACCGAGGAACCACGAGCAGATAAAAGCGTGCTTTTTACCGAAAGCCTGCTGCGTATAGGTGAATTCACCACCGGCAACGGGATACCTGTTGATCATGAAATTGTAGTTGAAAGCAATTATAATCATGATCAGCGCGGCGATGCCCATGGCGACGGCAGTACCGAGAGGGCCGGCTTTCCCGAGGAAAGTATTCCCGGGCATCACGAACGCTCCCCATCCGATGATGCAGCCCAGAGCCAACGACCACACGTTCAAGGGAGAAAGTTTCTTTTCCAGTTT
>JAGDCE010000132.1 GCA_017958705.1 Clostridia bacterium | reverse complement strand
TCAACTATGATCATTTATCGGTCTTTTTCTTTTTCTTTGATACAACGATGATAACCACGACAATGATAATAACTACAAGTATAATGAGCAGCCAGATGAAGATGCACAGGCCGAGTGGCTGCGGGCAGAAGTGACATATCGGGCAGGTCTTCCCCGCAGGATCGTCCGGAGTCTCCGTTCCGTCTCCGCCGGGACTGGTATGATAGTTTATGTCATCAGTACCGAATGATATCGTCTTTGACCAGTCGGAATATATAAAATCGTCAAGATATTTCGTGTGGTCGTATCTGTAGCGGCATCGCAGCTCTATTACGGAATCCTTCGGAACGGTCTGGCGCTCTTCGTTTGCCAGATTGAACAGCGCGGATTCCATCTCTCCCGCTTTTATGATCCAGTCGCCCTGAAGCTCCGTGAATTCCTCATCGCCCTTGACCCGTGCCCAGACCTCTATAACGATCCCGCCGCCGTCAGCCTCGACCTTTGTAGCGTTCTCCGCGAGTTTTTCGGGAACGGTTAGAGTAAACGCGACGATCGGATTTCCGTTGAACTCTTTGTCAGTCATGCGCAGGCCGGTGATGACGGGCGCGTCAAGATCGGCTTTCGTCAGCGGCCCGAGCTTTTCGGAGTCCTTGCCGACGCTGGTCGTTTCAGACCAATCGGAGAAGTAATACCTGTCCGGTTCGCCTTCTTTTCTGACCGTGACCACGAATCTAGCGCGGAAATACATAGTGTGCTCCGTATAGTCGATACGAAGTTCTTCCGCTTCTTCGTCATAAGTGTACTGCTCCGGCCTCAGCTGATCCTTTACGCCCGGGGTATGCGTCTCGGGATTGCCGTTCCAGCGTTCGTCGTTCGGTACGCCGCGGGTGATCCACATATTCTGGACGGTCTCCGTCGCGTTGTCAAGACCGCCGTCAACTATATCCCACTCGCTCCAGCGCGCGTTGCCCTCGCTGTCGTGGCCGAGACCGAAATATTCGTCTCCGTCCCAATATTCCGTGTAATGCCATCCGGAAACACTGTCATTTACGTCGTCGAGCGCCCAGTCAATCTGAACGCTCATCCATATATCGTCGCAGCCCGTGTTTTCCATAAACTGCTCGATGGTACCGTCCAGATGAGCGTTTTCCATATCTTTGAAAAACTCCGTCATCTCGTTGCTCAGACTGTACGAGAAAGCGGTCGTTGTCGGCGAGTCTCCGACTTCCCCATGCACTGCCGCAATGTAAGCCGGAGCGACGAGATCGAAAGGCAGATCTCCGGCTTCAGCCGAAGCAAACACGGGCAAACATGAAAGAAGCAGTACAAAAACCAGCGCCATGGACAGAATCCTTTTTAACATAAGCTGTAAACGCCTCCTTACAGAGCACATTATTCACTTCTCTTTATACTCAAAAGAAGGCGTTTTGTCAAGGTGAACGACAGCTGAAGTTTTGAAAGAGGATCATTCGGCGTTTGAAAGCGAAGACGGGTTTGCTCTGTTTACGGCCTGGCCCTTTGCCCTGACCAAAAAAGCAGAAGCACCGGTTTTATTTTTTCAAAAAATCCATAACTGCTATTGACACCGTGTCAGCAACATGTTATAATGTTTTTGCTGACACGGTGTCAGTATATAATCTGAACATGCGGAGGACTGCAATGCCTACAAGAGAAACGCCGGAAGTCCGGGAAGAGGAGATCCTGGACGCCTGCGAAAAGCTGTATGAAAAAATGAATTTCAGGGATGTGACGATAAAAGAGATCAGCTCGGAAACGTCATGCTCCCGTCCGTCGATCTACAATTACTTTCAGACGAAAGAAGAGATATTTCTGCGTTTGTTCGAGCGTGAATATCTGCTCTGGTGCGATGATCTTGAAAAGATCGGTACGGACGGCGTGAAGGCAGAAGGGCTGCCCGAAAAGATCGCCCGAACGCTGGAAAAGCGCGAACTGATGCTCAAGCTGCTCGCGGTAAATCTGTACGATATGGAGGAAAACAGCCGAATTGAGCGCCTCGTCTCATTCAAAAAAGCGTACGGAAAAAGCGTAGAACTCTTCGACAGAATCCTGAAAAAAGCATATCCGGACAAGACGGATAAAGAGCGCAGACAGACGCTCGTCGCGGCGCTTCAGTTCCTGCACGGCGTATATCCTTATTCGCACGCAACGCCAAAGCAGATCGAGGCAATGGACATGGTCGGCATAAGGCACGATAACGGAAATATTTACGAGCTTTCGCTCGCCGGACTTAAAATGATACTTAAATAACGGAGGAAACAACAGTGTATAACGAAAATCTCATCCTTTCAAACGGGGTGGAGATCCCTCAGCTTGCGCTCGGCACGTGGCTGATCGACGACGGCAAGGTCGCAGCCGCGGTAAGAGCCGCGGTGGAGATCGGATATACGCATATCGATACCGCGCAGGCGTACGCTAACGAGCGCGGCGTGGGCGAAGGGATCCGCACCTGCGGCGTCGCCAGAGACAAACTGTTTGTCACGACAAAGGCTGCGGCGGAACACAAGGACTACCGTTCCGCTGCCGAAGGGATCGACGGATCGCTCAAAGAACTCGGGCTTGACTACATTGACCTCATGATCATCCACAGTCCTCAGCCTTGGATCGAGGTCAATCAGTCCGACGACAGGTATTATGATGGCAATCTCGAAGCGTGGCACGCTCTGACAGACGCGTACAAAGCCGGCAAGATCAGAGCCATCGGCGTATCGAACTTTCTGAAGGAAGATATAGACAACATTTGGAATAACGCGGACGTCAAACCGATGGTAAACCAGGTGCTCTGCCACATCTCAAACACTCCGCTCGATTTGATCGGATACTGTCAGAGCAAAGGGATCGTGATGGAGGCATACAGCCCGGTCGCTCACGGCGAGGCGCTGCGTATTCCCGCTATCGCCGAAATGGCGAAGAAATACGGCGTATCGGTCCCGCAGCTCTGTATCCGTTACGATATTCAGCTCGGTATGGTCGTTCTGCCGAAGACAGCGAATCCGGCGCACATGAAGACCAACGCTGACGTTGAGTTCGTGATCTCCGACGAGGATATGGAAATACTGAAGCACGCCGAGAAGATCGACAACTACGGCGATTCGAGCTTCTTCCCGGTGTTCGGCGGCAAACTCAAAGGCTATTCCGGAAAACCCGGAACAGAGAAAATATGAGGTATGAGACCATGAAAAAGATACTTGTGGCTTATTTCAGCGCTAGCGGAGTGACCGAGAATGTGGCAAAGAAACTGGCGGAGGCGGTGGGAGCTGATCTGTTTGAGATCAGACCGGAACAGCCGTATACGAAAGCAGATCTCAACTGGATGGACAAACAGAGCCGCAGTACGCTCGAAATGAAGGACAGAAGCTGCCGGCCGGCGATGGCGACGGCCCCGGACGTTTCCGGTTACGATGTCATCCTCGTCGGTTTTCCGGTCTGGTGGTACCGCGAACCGTCGATCATCGATACGTTCATGGAAAGCGCCGACTTCAACGGCAAGACCGTCGTGCCGTTCTGCACCTCGGGCGGAAGCGGACTCGGCGATTCGGCGAAAAACATGCATGCTCTCGCTCCCGGGGCGAAGGTTCCTGAAGGCAAAAGATTCTCCTCTTCCGCTTCTCAGGATGAACTGAAAAAATGGGCTGAGCAGTTTTAAAACAACGGATAGAGTTATGGAATACAGGATCAACAAAAGAACCGGGGACAGGATAAGCGAGATAGGTCTCGGATCGGCATATCTGTATGAAGCCGGTATGAAAGAAGGCGTCCGCGCGCTTGAGATCGCTTTCGAAGGCGGCATCAACTATTTCGATCTCGCGGCGGGCGACGGCGCGGCGTTCCCGATATGGGGAGAAGCGCTTTCCCGTGTCAGAGAGCGCGTAATGTATCAGATTCACTTCGGAGCCGATTATTCGAAAGGCACATACGGCTGGTCGCTGAAACTTGACGACGTGAAGAGATCTGTAGAACGTCAGCTGAGAGATCTCAAAACAGACTATATCGACTACGGGTTCATCCACTGTCAGGATGAGATTCCGGACTGGGAAACATACCGAGAAAACGGAGTATTCGGATTCATTCTTTCGCTTCAGCAACAGGGCGTGGTTAAACACATCGGACTATCGTCGCACACGCCTGCCGTTATACGAAAGATAATGGATGACGTACAGATCGATATGCTCATGTTCTCGGTCAATCCCGCCTACGATTACGGCAAAGGCGAATACGCCTTCGGAGAGATCGACGAGCGTGCGGAAATATACCGCCGCTGTGAAAAAGAAGGCGTCGGTATCACGGTAATGAACCCGTTTTCGGGAGGTCAGCTTCTCGACGAAAAACAGTCACCGTTCGGAAAAGCGCTGACTCCGTATCAGTGCATCCGCTATGCTCTCGACAAGCCCGGCGTCCTCACTGTTCTTCCCGGCGCTTCGAATACAGAAGAAGTTAATCGCCTTCTGGCATATTTCGATCAGCCGGAGGATGAGCTCGACTATTCCGTTATCGGATCTTTCGCTCCGCCAAAAGCACAGGGCAGATGCGTTTACTGCAATCACTGCAGACCATGTCCGATTGGGATCGATATCGGACTTGTCAACAAGTATTACGACCTCGCGCTCGCGGGAGATCCGCTTGCCGCCGAGCACTACAGGACTCTTGAGGTGAACGCTTCCGACTGCATACAGTGCGGACACTGTGACTCAAGATGCCCCTTCGGCGTTGTTCAGAGCGGGCGCATGCAGGAGATCAGTGCTTTTTTTGAGTAAAAAAACGAACTGAGAAAGGATTGTATATGAAAAGGATTATTACGGTCATCATGTTGGTTTCGTCGCTTGTAATGATTCTTCCCGCGTGCGGACAGACGACAGTGCCGGAAAATTCAAACGAAGACAGCAGTACGCAAACACAGTCCGATAACAGCACCGCAGTTCAGCCGGACGAAACGACAAGCGGAGACACTTTCCCGGAAGAAACACAGCCGGAAGAGAGTCAGAACCCCGAAGATACGGCACTGCCGTCCGAAAACGGAAAAGACGTTCTCGTAGTCGTGTTTTCCGCCACAGGTACGACAAAGGCGGTCGCCGAACGTATCGCGGCATATACGGGCGGCGATCTATACGAGATAAAAGCCGCGCAGGAGTACACATCTGCCGACCTGAACTACAACGACAGCAACAGCCGCACGACGAAAGAACAGAACGATAAAAGCGCCCGCCCGGAGATCGGAAGCGCGGATCTGTCGCTGGACGGTTACAAAACGGTATTTATCGGCTATCCGATCTGGTGGGGCGAGGAACCGCGCATTCTCGACACTTTCGTTGAACGATACAGCTTTGACGGCATCACCTGCATCCCGTTCTGCACGTCCGGCGGCAGCGGCGTCGGCAGGAGCGACGATAATCTTGCCAGTAACGCGGGAAGCGGAAACTGGAAAAGCGGAAAACTTCTGAACCGTGTTTCCGACTCTGATCTGCAAAGCTGGATCGACAGCGTAAAATAATATGAAAACGAAGAAAGTCCTTAAAAATTCTGTTGATATCGTAATGACGCTCGCGCTGCTTTGTCTGATGGCGTATCAGGTCACAGGCGAGTCTCTTCACGAGTGGATCGGTATCGGCATGACGGCGGTACTCATCGTCCATCATTTTCTCAATATCAAATGGTACGGGTCATTGTTCAAAGGCAAATACAACGCCAACCGGATCATTTCGACGGCTACGAACACGCTTTTGCTGGCTTCGGTCGCTCTGACGGCTTTCTGCGGGATGAGCATGTCGAATCACGCCGTCCCGTTCCTTTACGGAA
The DNA here is from genome assembly GCA_017958705.1 of Clostridia bacterium. Taxonomy (GTDB): domain Bacteria; phylum Bacillota; class Clostridia; order Oscillospirales; family CAG-272; genus UBA1248. The sequence continues at coordinate 647 of JAGDCE010000132.1, read as the reverse complement.
TGTCGGATATGGTATTTGCGAGAACGGCGCACCTCGCGCTGTCATTCTGGTCGTTTGTCCTGATGGGCTTCCACACCGGACTGCATCTGCCGACGGTCACCGCAAAGCTGAAACCGAACAAAGCCGTGAGAATCGTATGCGCGACGGCGTTCACGGTTCTTGCCGGAGTCGGACTTTGGCTTTTCATCAAAAACGGCATCCCGGACTATATCTTTTTCAAAACGCATTTTGCGTTCCTGGATTACGACAAAGCGGCGGTACTCGTTTTCCTTGAAAACCTCGCGATCGAATTCTTCTTCGCGTTTCTCGGCGCGAACGCCGTGCGTTTTATTCGCTCGCTTAGCAAAAAGGACGAAGTAAAGAAAAAACTGTTCGCTCCCTTGGTATGCGTTCTTATCGCAGTTCTGATCGGGATCATACCGGGTATGATAACGCCGAAAAGCGGTACGGAGCCCGAATGGAACGTTCCGCAGAACGTAGTGTTGGATCAGGCGGATACGAACTAAGATACGGGATCATCAGCCGAGAAAACACAATGAGTCCTGAGAAATTCAGTAAACATCCACCCGCCAAGCGGGTGGCTTTTCACATGCGGGCAAAGCCCTCTGTTCTTCGCGAACGTGTAAACGCGTAATACGGTCTGCCAG
>JAGDCE010000131.1 GCA_017958705.1 Clostridia bacterium | reverse complement strand
CCGCCCCGTCACCGGAGCGGCCTTTTTTACCGTGTCACTGCATGAGATCGAAGCTTACGCCGCCCGCATGCGGTTTCGGGTCGACTTCGTTGAAATACTTCCTCGCCGTCATCTCGTAGATCATCGTGAGGTCGAGGTCCGTTATATCGACTCTGTCGTATTCGACAGTCATTACGCAGTCCTGCAGATACACCTGGTTTTTGAACACGTAACGGTATTCGGCTTCTTCGCCTGTGACGTTGAACGTGTATTCCACCACGGGCACTTCGTAGCCCTCGTGGCTGATCTTGACCGTTATATGTCCGGTGCGTTTGCCGGTAGGCTTTGCGAATATCCTGAGCTCGGCTGTGTCGCCGTAGTTGAAGCCCTCGACCTCGCCGCCTTTCGCGTTTACCTTGCCTTTGAGCTCGTAGCTGAATTTGCCCTCGCCCGTCGCCTTGACGTCGGACGCCAGGTCGACCACTCCCACGAACGCGTGGAACGGCTGCAGATAGACGGTTCCTTCAAAGCTTCCGTCCTCATTGATGCTCTTGAGCAGGCCGGCGCTCTCGGGCTTGGAGCCGATCTCGACGATATTGTACGACGTCTCACCGTCGGTGTACGCTCTTACGTCGCCCGTACCGCCCGACGACGCGCTCTTCGGTTCGTTAAGAGACTGGAGCTTGTCGATCGCATACTGCTCGTTCTTGTCCATGACGTCGCCCTGCGCGACGGCGCCCGCCCACGGCATGACGTGGGTGAATGTGATGCCGTTGTCGAACATGTATTTGAGCTGCTTGAACGAATCTTCGGGGTTCGTGGACATTGCGCTGTATTCGCCGAGCGTGATCGTATGCTGACCGGAATTTACCGCGAGATCGAAGAAGTTATATCTCGCGCTGTACCACACGCCGTATCTCGTTCCGCCGTAACCGGTGCCGTCAGCGATCACGACGTCGATCGGCGAGATCCTCGTATCGGCTTCTCCGAGCAGACCGGATACCGCGTCGCCCTCGGGGATCTGGTGCGCTTTGATCAGCTCCGGCGGGAAGCCGGCGAGCAGCGCCTCGCGGTACGACATTATGACGTGACGCGAAACGATGTATCTGTTATAAAGAGACCATTGCGTGAAATATGCGTACGTTCTCTTCTTCGTCGAGTATTTGTCCCAGTCTCCGCGTTTGGTCCCTCTCGGGGCGTCGAGCTCTTCGAACGACGTGAAGCTCGTGCCGAACTTTTCGTTAACGTTTTCTATCGTTCCGAAAAGATCCTTAAGGTACTGCGCGAAGCCGGCGATCATCCTCGGGTTGTAGTCGCCTACGGACTGAGCTCCCGAATCAATCTCGTGCTCGTGCACGGGCGAGACCGCCACGGTGTATTCCGGGGCTTTTCTGTAATACGTCGCGAGCTTGTTCATATACGTACGTCGCGTCCAGAAGTTGAGTTTATCGAGCGCTTCTATGTTCGGCGCGTAAGTTGCGTTATAGAACGCCGATCCGAGCTCGACATAGTCGTTGCGCATGCCCTTCTTGTTAAGCGTGGCGTACAGATATTCGCCGGATTCGGGGTCGACGTAGTTTATCAGATATCCCATCTGCGCCGTCTTGCCCCAGCGGTGCGTCGAGCACGGTTCCCACATGTTGTAGCGGGTGTTGTACTGTTTTCCGACCTCGACGTCCGGTCCGATCGTGAACTGGTCTATGCCGCCGGTCCTGATCGGGTACGTCTTTTTGTTCTGCAGCTGGCCCATGACCGGGGTGCCGTATTCGACTCTGATATGCCAGAACACGCCGTGCTTTATATAATCTGTGTTCTTCGACGCTTTCGTCGATACAAACATATTTTCTTTTCTGCCGGCGTTGATCTCGTTCTGTACGCCATCCTTTATCTCGATGACGTGCGAGAAAGCTTTGTATTCGTCGTCCGTGTCGGCTGTTGCGACGTAGCCGCCGAACGCCGAGGCGTAGACGCCGTTATACGTTTTGCCGTCGAGCGTGACAGAGACGACCTCGCCGTCCTTCACCTCGTACGCCGTGTCGCCGAAGCTGAGGATAAGTCCCTCATGTCCGGACGCCGCCTGTACCGGCGACATGGTCAGTTTGTTTTTCGAGCCGGCTTTGACCTTCATCGAACCGAGCTTTGAGCCGTTTTTCGCCGAGAAGAGCTCGACTTCGGTCTCGTCGCCCGTACCGTACATCGGCGCGACGGCAAACACGTCGTCGTCGCTGTCAAAGCTGCCCGCGGCTATCGCGTAAGGCGCCTTGCCGGACGGCACGACGGTGAATCTGAACGCGCCGTTCGCGTCAAACACGCGCAGTTCCTTAACGTTTTCCGCCTTGAACGGCGCCGTCAGTATATTCACGCCGTCGTCGGTGACCGCCGCCGCGACCTGAACGCCGCCGCGTACGGACGCCGGGTAAGCGTTGAACTGCGTGTGCATCGTCTGATAGATGTCGAACACGCGGACGACGGTGTAGTTTTCGTCGTTCTCACCCTGTCCCGCGACGATCGCCGGGCCGAGCTTTACGGACGAGGTGACGCCCTGCTGCGCGTAAACCGAAACGTTTGCGTTCAGGTCTGTATCCGGGAACGTATACGCGGAGATATTCTTTTCCGTTAATTTTATTATGTTCGGGATGCTGATGAACATGTTCTGCGAATACTTGTCGATCTGTGCTTCGTCCGTCATGAACATCTTCTCCGCTTCGTTTGCCACGTAGTAGCCGCGGAGACGATCGAACGCCTCGCCGACAGAGAAGAACACGAGCCCGGACTCGGTGAAGTAAACGTCGAGCCCTATGACTTCAGCGATATCCCTGACGGGCAGGTAATGAAGCTTCGTGTAATCGTTGTCGTCGCCGATCAGTTTCGAAACGGTGCGGACGGTTATCTCTTTCTTCTCACCGCCCTTTTCGATGACGCCGGCGGTATCCTCGCACGTGAGGGTCGTATCGCCGAACTTATACACGGTTTTGACGGCTTCACCCGTCTCGTCGTGGCTGTATTCGCCGCCGAATATGAGCGACATATCGTAAAGATCGAGCAGGAAGCCTTCTTCCGTCGTCAAACCCTCCGCGGCGAGCGCGGTCTGTTTGCCCATAACGTAGCAGTAATCATATCCGCGGTCGGCCTTGAATATAACGACCTTGTTCTTTACGGACGCGAAAGTGTCTTCGACGAGGCTCTTCGCGCCGTATCCGCTTTTAAGAATGGCGTTCAGATCCATATTGACGCTTTTCAGCACCGCGGGGTTGTTTATCCGCGGCATTTCAAGGTTGTCCGATACTTTGACCATAACGATCTCCTCCTCGGTTTCCGGCGGATCCGTCTCTTCTTCGGTCTCGCTGTCCGGCTCCGTTTCGGTCACGGTCTGTGTATCCGTGTCCGTATCGTCCGGTTTCGTTTCGCAGCCTACCGCGAACACGAAAAGCGCAGCGAGCAGCACGCAGAATAAACGTACCGGGATTCTGAAATTCTTCATCTCGTTTTTCCTTTCTTCAATGCAGTATATCGCCTTCGCCGACGGGATACGGCACTTTTACGCCGTATATCATGCCGGGATGAGGCGTTGATATCAATGACTGTCCGTCCGCATCGGTCATCTCCGTTATCCGGAACGGTGCGGTCTCGCCGTCGGGCGTCAGGAATCTGACGGTCTGCGCCGAGACGACTTTGTTTTTCTGTTTTATCCGCGCGACGCCGGTCAGATCGTCGTATCCGACGACGATACCGTAATACGGCCGCTCGGTCAGGTATCCGGGCTCGTCGACGATCTTCGCGTCAGCACCCGGATCCGCGAAATAATAGCCCGTGTCGTATTTTCTGTGCGTGACGCTGCCTAACATCCGCAAAAGCTCCGGGTCGTTCTCGTAGTGATCCGGGTCGGCGGCGTACGATACCGTCGCCTTTTTATACGCGAGCGCGGTGACGGCGGCGTAATAAACGCTTTTCATCCTGCCTTCGATCTTGAACGACGCGATCCCCGCCTCGCACAACTCCGGCACGTGCTCTATCATGCACAGATCGCGCGAGGACATTATAAACGTACCTTCATCAGTCTGTTCTATGCCGGGGCGGCGGCTGTCGTCCCTCTCCTCGCGCAGCTCGTAAAGCCGGTAATTCCAGCGGCACGGCTGAGCGCACTCACCGCGGTTTCCGTCTCTGCCGGTGAAATGGTTCGAGAGCAGGCATCTGCCGCTCCACGATACGCACATCGCGCCGTGTACGAACGTCTCGAGCTCGAGTTCAGCCGACACGTTTTTTCTTATGTTTTTTATCTCTTCCAGCGAAAGCTCCCTCGCTAGCACGACGCGCCGCGCGTTGAAATGTCGCAGATACGATTCCGCGGCGGCGGGCGACACGACGCTCGTCTGGGTGGATACGTGGATCACCGCGCCGGGACAGATGCCGTGAAGCGTGTCCATGACGCCGGGGTCCGCGACGATATACGCGTCGGGTCCGAGTTCGTTCACGGCGGCTATATACCGTCTGAGCCGGTCGTACTCATCCGCGCGCGGCATTGTGTTGAGCGTCAGATACGCCTTCACGCCGCGGCTGTGACAGAAGCTTATCGCCTCAGATAGCTCCTCCGCGTCAAAGTTGCCGGCGCCCGCCCTCAGGCCGAAGTCCTTACCGGACAGATATACGGCGTCGGCGCCGAAGCGCACCGCGGCGCGCAGTTTTTCCGGCGTGCCGGCGGGGCACAGTACCTCCGGTCTGTTCATTTTGCGGCGGCCAGCGCCGCTTCGAGCTCGTTGCCGAGTCTTATCTTCGCCTCGGCGAAGGCTGCCTCGTCGTCGCTGAACTGGACGATCGACGTTGAAACGGTATTGATTATCTGATCGACCTTGTCGCGGCCGGCGAGCTGTTCGAGCATCGTCATCATCTCATATTCTTCGATCCCGTCGCGGATCATCTCGAGACGGAACGAGCCGCAGGCGCCGTCGACGCCGTTGACCGATCCGGGATAAAGCAGCGAGCCGTCGCCGAACACCTCTTCGGAAAGCCAGGTCTGACCTGTCCTGTAATCCTTGCCGACCGTAGCCATATTCGTCCACGGATTCTCGACTCTCTCCCAGAACGTGCAGGACCAGTAAAGGAATCCGCTGACGTTATACTGTTTCTGCTGCCAGAAAAGCAGCTTGTTCTGCATGCCGGTCATGTCGACGTACATGTTCAGATACGGCAGACCGGGCTCCCAGCAGACGTACCACCACAGCTCGTCGCCGCCCTCGACCTCAGCCTGCATCCTCTCGCCGAATTCCGCGAAGTTCTTTTTCTGCTGTGTGTTGTAGAGCAGCTTTCTGCCCTGCGCTCTGTCCGTCGACTTTGTGAAGCAGAACGATTTCGGGCACCATATATCTATGAATTCGCTCATGAAGGCGACCTGGTCTCTTTCCTTGTCGTACTTGACGTCCATGAAGAACGGAACGACTATCTTTATGCCCGGGCACAGACGCCTGATGCGCATGCAGTAGCCCGCCATCTGGTTGAGCGCGTCGATCGAGCCCGGTTCGTCGTACGGATAGAAGTACGCTTTTTTGAACCATTCCTCGTTCGTCTTCAGCTTGTTGTACCACGCTACCATTTTGCTGTCGTCGCCGATGTACGGAAGTCTGAAGAACTTCACTCTCGGATCGCTCATATACGCGTCAGCGCGCTCGTCGAGCACGTCGTACGGCAGCTCGTAGGCGTTGACGTGATAATCAAGCAGAAAATCATAATATTCTTTATAATAATCCGTTCCGTTGTTTCTTTCGTGGAAACGGTATATATCTCCGGAACCCATACCGGAAACGGCGGCGCCGCTCAGTATCTCGGGCATCACTATATCCCATACGTGTGCGAAGATCCGGACCTGCTTGACCGTCTTATCGCCCTCGTGCACGGAGACGACGCCCTCGTAATCGCCCGCGGGCGTGTCGGCCGTTGTCTTCAGCCGAACGAACATCGCCTGCGATCCGCCGGCCGCGACGTCGAACAGTCTCGTCGTGTCGTTCATCGGCGCGACGGGGTCGGGATAATACGTTTTTCCGCACTTGATGTAATACTGGCGGTAGATCTCCGTACCTATCTCGTCGCCGTTTTTATTTTTCAGCGGCGTGCAGGTGACGGAAAGTCCGCTTTTCTCGTCCTGCGACGATATAACTATCTGAGCGTTTTCGATCTCGCCTCTCGTCATATAGACGGTATAGGAGCGCAGACCGGTGTCCTCGGGCTTTTCGGGATCCGTTTTGGTAAACGAATGCGCATACCATACGGAAAGATCCTTGTCCTCGTCCGGCGCTTCAATTATCTCGTTCGTTACTTCCGGCATTTCGGTCTCCTCTTCAGTCGTGATCTCCGCGGTCGGCTCGGTGTCGTTTGTGGCCTGCGGTCCGTCGCTTTGGCTGCAGCCGACGGCGCCGGCGAGCATTAGCAGCGCGATCAGTACCGAGACAGTTTTTTTCATGGCGTCCCCTTTCTTAAAAGACAAAATTACCGTCTTTGAAAACAGTTATTTCCCTGCCGTCGTGCGTGATGCCGACGACGCTCATGTCAGCGGTGCCGAACATGAAATCGACGTGGACGCCGCTGTCGTTCGACCCGGCGGCCTTCGCCTCTTCCTTGCTCATCTTTTCCCCGTCTTTTATGGTCATCGCGTAGCTCGAACCGAGCGCGAGATGGCACGACGCGTTTTCATCGTACAGAGTGTTGTAGAACAGTATTTTCATATCCGAGATCGGGCTTTCGTACGGTATGAGCGCGACCTCGCCGAGGCGTTTGCTGCCCTCGTCCGTTTCGAGCAGACGCGCGAGCACTTCGCCGCCCTTTTTTGCCTGATGACCGACGACGGCGCCGTCCTTGAACGTCAGGCTGAAATCCTCTATCAGATTGCCCTGATACGACAGCGGCATAGACGAATACACGACGCCGTTGACGTTGTTCATGTCAGGCATCGAGAATATCTCCTCCGTCGGCATGTTGGGCATATATTTCACTTTTTTGTTCGTTTTATCGGAGCCGCCCTGCCAGATATGATTTTCGACGAGCCCGACGCGCAGATCCGTGCCGAGACCGTTTTTGAAACGCAGCTCCTTGAAATCGTAACCGTTCAATATCTTCGCGCGGCGCTTCAGGACTCTGTCGTGACGGCGCCACTTTTTCGCCGTGTCGCCTCTGCCGATGCGGACGGCTTTGAATATCGCCTTGAAAAGCTTATCGACGGCGACGGCGGGCTTGTCGTCCGGGAAAACCTTTTTAGCCCACGCTTCGCTCGGATAGGAGACGACGCACCACGGGAAGACCGCCTGATCCATAAGCTCGTAGAATTCCTCGCTCGCCTTGTTCATCGCGCGGCTGAAAGCGAGCATCTTCGCGCCGTCGATCCCTTTGAACGCCTCGGGATCCCCGCCGCCTATATGGATATACGCTCCGCCCTTGCGAGCGTAGTACGTGCGCCACTCCTTGAACCATTCGGGCAGATCCGAGAGCGTCTCGGCGTCGGCGTAGCTGAAGCGCGTCTTCTCCGCTTCCTCGTCGTGAAAATCTATCTTGACGTCTTTGGCTCCCGCCTCGAACGCCTCCTTCTGTATCATCTTCGCAAATCCCGCGGCGTGCAGCGGAGAGCTGATGACGACGTACTGACCGGGCTGAACATTCGCTCCGATCCTTGCGGTGATACGCGCGTATTCGCGCAGCTGTTTTTCGTATTTCATATCATTTATCCTTCGGTTTGAAACGGTTTGAAAAACTGATAATAATTGCATTTTATCATGCCGTTGTATAGCTTTCTGACCTTGTCCGCACGGCGCCTGAACAGCTTTTCGAAATCCTCGCAGGACGAGATCACGTATATCTGCCACGAGCCGAGCCGCGACCAGGCGCGCCCGACGTCGGCATAAAGCCGCTCGACGCTCTGCCTGTCCATCATGCGCTCGCCGTAAGGCGGATTGCAGACGATCGTGCCGCGGCGGCCGTACGTCTGAACGTTCCTCGCGTCGCATTCAAAGGCTTTTATGTATTTATCGACACCCGCGCGGCGCGCGTTCTCCGCGGTCAGCCGCACGCAGTCTGCGTCTGTGTCCGAAGCATATGCTTCAAAGGCGCAGTCGCGCTTTATCATATCGCGCGCCTGTTCGTACGCTCTGTCCCAGTCTGACTTATCGATCCACGGATATTCCCGTGAGATAAAGCCGCGGTTAAGCCCCGGCGCGGTGTTCGTCATTAAGAGAGCCGCCTCGATCGCTATCGTGCCCGAGCCGCAGAACGGATCCCAGAAAAGAACGTCTTCCCTGATATGCGCCAGCTTGCACAGCGCTGCCGCGAGCGTCTCGCGCAGGGGCGCGGCGTTCGATTCCGGGCGGTCACCGCGTTTATGCAACGTGACGCCGGAGGTATCAAGCATTACCGCCGCCTAGTCCTTCAGAATGAAGAATTCTATCTGATACGTTGTCCCGGTCTCCTCGAAGCGCTGCACGTGATATCTGTCCTTCATAGACTCCACGGCGGCCTTTTTGACGATGCTCTGACAGTCCGGGATCGACGTAAGCGCGCTTTTAATGCTGTGCCCTTTTACCGGGAACGCGTCTTTTTCGCCGATATAGTCGTAAAAACGCAGAGCCCGCGTGCCGTCGAAAAGCTCAGTGAAAGTGCGTGCCTGAAACTCACCGAGAACGATATAGACCCTCTCGGCGTAGCGCAGATTTATATTGAGGCGCGGGATATCGGATACGTCGCCGTCAAATATGACGCGCCCGTCTATCGTTTTGTCGCGTTTGAGTCCGAGCGCGTCTATCTCCTCCCCGAGCAGTTTTTCGAGCCCGAAAAGGCAGGTGGCGGCAAATTTCAT